>JBHHXF010000176.1:0-7297 GCA_046756905.1 Anaerolineae bacterium
TCGCTGCTTTGACCCTCGGGGAGGTCTTGCGATGACATCCAGACAGGTCAAGTCTTTATTCAGACGCATCGACAGAAGCGAGTACCCGGAATTGGATTCATATTCTTGGGACAAAATATACGGAAATGGCGACCGCATGGCGCCAGGCGGGCTTTACCTGGCCGCAAAGATGTCAAGATCGATGAATCTAAGAGCGGGAGACACTGTCTTGGACCTTGGCTGTGGGAAAGGGGATTCTTCCATCTTCCTGGCCAAACATTTCGGCGTCAACGTTGTGTCGGTTGACCTATGGATATCTGCAACTTTCCTGAGTGAAAAGTTCAGCCAGAGAGGCTATAGCCACAGCATTATTCCACTCCAATTGGATGTCGCGAAGGAAGTGCCATTTGCAGAGGATTTTTTTGATGCTATCTTCTGTATGCAATCATTTCATTCCTTCGGTGGAAGTGTAGCGTTCCTGCATCATTTGCTTAAACATCTCAAGCCCGGAGGACGATTTTGTGTGGGTGATTCTTGCTTCAATGAAGAGGTCCCGAGCGGGGGGCTTCCCGAGATCTATCATTGGACGGACGGCTGGGACGCCGAATATTCCAAATATCATTCACCCGAATGGTGGAAGGCCTTGTTTGCCAAGTCGGGATTGGTTGATGTGATCGAATGTTATGAGCTAGAAGATGGACTGATCATGTGGGAAGATGAAATTCTGTACGGCGGAGAAAAGACCAATTGGAGTGAAGTCTACTTGCAAAGAGGAAAATGGCTTGTTGATCAACTTGCGTATGGGCGCGATCACAGGCCATATTTGACACACTACATTGCAACGGTTGAGAAAAAGCAGAATCAGTAGAGAAAAAGGAACGCATCCAAAGACATCGACTGCAGGTCGGGGCGATAATTGTGGTGAAAAACTGGTTCATTTCTTGGGCGTGACATTTGCCATAGGCCTGTAGGATCAGCGCGGAGAAGGATCGCCCGAAAGGTGGTCCCTTCTGCTGATGGCAAACCCACCGTTTGTCCGATGACAACGAAGGCCTTTTCTAGTATAATACTAGAGATAAGGAGGGACAACAATGCATACAGAAGCAAAATTGACAGCAAGCAACCATGAAACTGGAGCACTGGAAACAGTATTGAACAAAACTCGCAGCACAACAGGCGACAGAGCATTAGGTATTATGCGTATATTTTTGGGTGTTCTGTTTGCTATGACTGGCCTGATGAAGCTTTTCGTGCCTATGCTAAGGGAGGCTTTTTCTGGTCAGTTAACTGCCGCCAATATCCCCTTACACACGTTCAATATGTGGTTTGTTCCCATTACTGAAGTAACCATTGGCTTGCTTTTGGTCTGGGGCTTATTTTCCCGCATAGGGGGACTGGTCGCCATCAATATCATGATCGTCGCCACTTACGTCCATCTGGTGGTTAAGGATCCGGCGTTGTTTCCCCTACAACCAACACAACCCATCATCCCCTTGGTCGCCATCGTCATAGCCGGCTATGTTCTGTGGCGTGGCGGAGGTGGCTGGAGTGCTGACCTAAACGCAATACCTTCCAAATGAGAGGAGTAAGGCCTCCCCAGATGCCGTTCGCACGTGGGCATGCTCACTCCTCGGTTGCTATTTGAGAGGCCGGCCTTAAACCGGGCTGGGAGCACTACATGGGATTGGATGGAACGGTGGTCTGGATAGATGGCTTTGGCACCATTGCGCCGGCTGAAGTTCTCTACGAGAAGTTTGGGATCACGGCGGAAGCTGTGGTAGCCCAGGCCAAATCTTTGTTAAGGCGATAGGCAAACTGTTTGGGTGGGGTGGTTGGTGGATAACTTACCGTTAACCAATAATCGTCCATCTGTCATATTGAATGTGGCCATGACTGTCGATGGGAAAATAGACACGGTGGCGCGGCAAGGCGCAGCCATTTCATCGCCCCGTGATTTCGAGCGGGTGGATCGCTTGCGTGCGGACAGCGACGCCGTCATGGTCGGAGGGCGAACCCTCCTGGGGGAGGACCCCAGGCTCACCGTGAAATCCGCTGCCCTGCGTTCCGAACGCAGAGCGCGTGGGCTTGAGGAGAACCCGATCAAAGTCGGCATCGTCTCCAAGGCGGAGATACACCCGGACAGCCGATTTCTCACCGCCGGCCCGGCCCGCGTAATCATTTTCACCACCCGGCGGTCGAGCCGGCGCGAGATCGCCCGTTTGAGAGAGCAGGGTGCCCAGGTGTTCGTGATGGGCGACCGTCGAGTCGACCTGGCGGCGGCAATGCAGCGCCTTGCAGAGCTCGGTGTGAAGCGCGTGTTGGTCGAAGGTGGCGGGACGCTCAATGCGGCACTCTTGACCCAGGATTTGGTGGATGAGGTATACTTATATGTGGCTCCCCTGATTTTCGGCGGCGCCGATGCGCCCACCCTGGCGGATGGCGTTGGTCTGGAGCGGGAAGCGGCCATTCGCTTGCAACTGCGCTCGGTCGAGAACGTGGGGGACGGGGGAATTGTGGTATACTATTCGATACCGAGAGTGTAACAACTCAGCCACCCTTGCGAAGGTTCAAATAGCCTTGCCACTAGAGCGAGTCTCGCCTTGCGAGGGTACCGCCGGCCAGGACTCTGCTCGGGAACCTTCGCAAGGGTTCGCATGGTGTAGCGAGAGTTTGAGAGGCGATTTGGCTTGCCAGGAGGATACTCATGTCGCTTACGCACATGCAAATCAAGGAATTGCTGGATGAGAACCGCGACCATAATTGCGCCGGCATCGGGCCAGACCAGGTCTGCGTGAGAATCGCTGCCATTGCCGATCTACCCTCCCGCTTCGGACAATTCCACGTCGTCGCCTTCTACAACAATCGCGACGATCAGGATCACGCCGCCTTCGTTCACGGCGATATTTGCGGCGCCGAGGATGTTCCCGTGCGACTGCACTCCGAATGTCTCACCGGCGATGCCGTCGGCTCACTGCGCTGCGACTGTCGCGACCAGTTGGAGACCGCTCTGAGAAGGATCGGGGATATGGACAAGGGAATCCTCCTCTACATGCGGCAAGAGGGTCGAGGCATTGGCTTGCTCAACAAGATCCGCGCATACGGGCTACAGGATCATGGCTACGACACCGTCGAGGCAAACATCGCCCTGGGCTTTCGCGATGACGAGCGCGAGTACAGCCTGGCCGCGCACATGCTGCATTCCCTGAAAGTCAAATCCATTCGCCTGATGACAAACAACCCGCGCAAGATCGCCGATCTCACCCAACACGGGGTCGTTGTCACTGAGCGCATCCCACTCATCATCCCACCCAACCCGTACAATCAGTTCTATCTAGAAACCAAAGCTACAAAGTCAGGCCATCTGATCGACCTGCACGGCAAAGAACATCTTCTGGAACAGAGTGATCGCCCGATTGTGGAAGGGATGGCCGAGGAGCAGATCGCGGCACTTCAAGATTTTCAATAACCGAAGGGGGTTCGCAGATGGGGATAGAGAATCGGATTGCCGTCATCACCGGCGCGACCGGGGGTCTGGGGCGCGTCGTGACGAAGAGCCTGGCAGAACACGGCGCGCGGCTCGCACTCTTCGGCCGAAACGCCGAGCGTCTGGAACAATTGGCCGGCGAATTGCACCTGCCCGAAGACCGCCGGCTAATCCGAACCGTCGATCTGACAGACCCAGAAGCAGCCCAGACGGCGGCAGATGCGGTTATCGAGCAATTCGGTCGCGCGGAAATCCTGCTACACCTGGTCGGTGGCTGGGCCGGCGGAGAGCCGGTGACTGAGGTCGCGCCGGCCGTGGTCTCCAACATGCTTCAGCAGCATCTGTGGACGACATTGTACATGGCTCAGGCCTTCGTCCCCCACCTGGTTGCCAACCGGTGGGGGCGCGTGATCGTGATTTCTTCGCCTAACGCATCCCGCCCGCCGGCCAATGGCGCGCCTTACACCATCGGCAAAGCCGCACAGGAAGCCCTCATGTTGACCCTCGCACAGGAGCTGAAAGACACTGGAGTCACGGCCAACATTCTGCTGGTGCGCGCAATCGACGTCCAGCACAAACGTGACCAGGAGCCGACGCCAAAGAACGCCTCGTGGACCACGCCGGAAGAAATCTCTTCCACGATCCTTTACCTGTGCTCCGACGAAGCGCGGATGGTCAACGGTGCGCGGATTCCGCTGTATGGCCGGCCTTAGCACGCCTGGACGCGATGCTGACTCGTCGACGAACCAGCGGAGTTATCCTGGAACGAAGAATGCTGGATGGCTGGATAGCTAGATTGCTGGATCGCTGGGAAATCCACCGGAGATGAAGCCATCCAGCCATCTAATCTCCGAGGATTGCCGGCTAGAAGCGCACATCGCTCCATAGGCCAGTAAGAAACTGCGCGCTGAGGCTGTCAGAGTAGAGGTGCTACGCACGCTACACAACAGGAGAAGAACTGACATGACTAAACTTCACGAACTGGCCAATCTTGGTCAGGCAATCTGGTTTGATTACATCCGCCGTTCGTTCATCACCTCCGGTGAACTACAGCGCCTGATCGACGATGGACTGCGGGGCATAACCTCGAACCCGTCCATCTTCGAAAAAGCCATCGCCGGCAGCGCTGACTATGACGAAGACCTGCATCGCCTGGTGGATGAGGGCAAGTCGGTGGACGAAATCTACGAGGCTCTAGCGCTGGACGACATCAGCCGCGCCGCCGATCTCCTCCGCCCCGTCTACGATCAGACCGACGGGGCCGACGGCTACGTCAGCCTGGAGGTCAGCCCGACGCTGGCCCACGACACTGAGGGAACCATCGCCGAGGCGCGCCGGCTCTTCGCCGCGCTGGGACGGCCTAACATCATGATCAAGGTGCCGGCCACGCCGGCTGGCATTCCCGCCATCGAGACCCTCATCGGCGAGGGGATCAACGTAAACGTCACGCTCATATTCTCCCTGGCCCACTACGACGCCGTGGCCGAGGCATACCTGGCCGGTCTGGAGAAGCTGGCCGCAGCTTCGTCCCGAGGCCCAGCCCGAGGGGCCGGCGGAGACCTATCCCGTGTCGCCTCCGTAGCCTCTTTCTTCGTCAGCCGCGTAGACACCGCCGTAGATCGCAAACTGGAGGAACTGAGCCATAATACCCAATACCCAATACCCAATACCCAATACCCAATCTCTAATATCCAATCTCTAAAAGGAAAAATCGCCGTCGCCAACGCGAAAATGGCCTACGCCCGCTTCCGCCAGGTTTTCAGCGGCGCGCGTTGGAAACAACTGGCTTCGCAGGGGGCGAGGGTGCAACGGCCGCTGTGGGCCAGCACCAGCACCAAGAACCCGCTCTACCCCGACACGCTTTACGTGGACGCCCTCATCGGGCCGGACACGGTCAATACTGTTCCGCCGGCCACCTTGAACGCCTTCTTCGACCACGGCATTGTCGCCTCCACGCTGGAGAGCGATCTGGAGGAGGCGCGCGCTCAGCTCGCCCAACTGGCCGAACTCGGCATTAGTCTGGACGCCATTACAGAGCAGTTGCAGGACGACGGCGTGGCCAGCTTTGCCAAATCCTTCAAGGCGCTCATGGCCAGCATCGCCGAGAAGCGGGAGCGGCTACTGGCCGGCTGGCAGCACCACGTGGCATCCCTCGACCCCTATGAAATTACCGTGGACACCGCGTTGGCCGAGATGGCCGAAAACCAGGTTCTGGCCCGCATCTGGGCTCGAGACCACACGGTTTGGAAACCGGAGCCGATAGAGATCACCAACCGCCTGGGCTGGCTGCACATCGCCGAAGCCATGGCCGAGGAGGTGGATCGACTAGAGGCACTCGCCGAGGAGGTACGCGCCAACAGCTACACCGATGTCCTACTGCTGGGCATGGGCGGCTCCAGCCTGGCCCCCGAGGTCTTCAGCAAAACCTTCGTAGGGCGAATTGGCAATTCGCCCAACCTGGCGGTGCTGGACAGCACCGACCCTGGGGCGGTGTTGGCCCAAGCTGAAGGGCTGGATCCTGCCCGCACGCTCTTCATCGTCGCCACCAAATCGGGTGGCACAGTAGAGACACTCTCCCTTTTCAAGTACTTCTACAACTGGACTTCCGACGCGCTGGGAGCGAGTGAGGCCGGTCAGCACTTCGTCGCCATCACCGATCCTGGCAGCAAGCTGGAGCGTCTGGCCGAGCGCTACCGCTTCCGCGCCACATTCCTCAACGATCCTAACATCGGCGGGCGCTACTCGGCGCTGTCCTACTTCGGACTGGTGCCGGCGGCCCTGGTGGGCGTAGACGTCTCCCGCCTGCTGGACCGCGCACTGGCGGCGAGCTGTGCCTGCGACTCTTGCATCACCGCTCAGGAGAATCCAGGGGCCTGGTTGGGCGTCATCTTGGGCGAACTGGCGAAGATGGGCCGCAACAAGCTGACCATCGTCACGTCGCCCGAGATCACCAGCTTCGGCGACTGGGTGGAGCAACTCATAGCCGAGAGCACCGGCAAAGAAGGAAAGGGTATCCTACCCGTAGTAGGCGAACCTCTGGGACCGCCCGATGTCTACGGCGATGACCGCCTGTTCGTCTATCTGGAGATTAGAGATTGGAGATTGGAGATTGCCTCCAATCTCCAATCTCCAATCTCCAATCTCTTAGAAAACGCCGGCCACCCAGTAGTGCGCTTCCACCTGCACGACCTTTACGACCTGGGCGGCCAGTTTTTCCTGTGGGAGATGGCCACGGCCGTGGCCGGCCACCGCCTGGACATCAACCCCTTCGACCAGCCCAACGTGGAAAGCGCCAAGGTGCGGGCACGGGAGATGGTCGAAGCGTATCGGAAGGAAGGGACGTTGCCCGCAGTCGAATCGGCGCCGCTCACGTCTGACGCGCTGGACGCTTTTCTGGCTGGGGCTGAGCCGGGGGCGTATATCGCCCTACAAGCCTTCGTGCAGCCAACTGCCGAGACCGACGCGGCGCTGCTTGCCCTGCGGACGCGGCTGCGGGATCGGACGAAACTGGCGACCACCGTCGGCTATGGGCCGCGCTTCCTGCACTCTACCGGCCAACTGCACAAGGGGGATGCCGGCAAGGGCCTCTTCATCCAGTTCACCGCCGATGACCCGCGAGATGTCCCAATTCCCGACGAAGCCGGATCGCCGGAATCGTCCATCACCTTCGGCGTGCTAAAGGCCGCCCAGGCGCTGGGCGACCGGCAGGCGCTGATGGATGCCGGCCGGCAGGTGATCCGCTTTCACCTGAAAGAGGACGTGGTTGGCGGTCTAAAGCAGTTAACAGAGGGCCTGTGATGAAGCTATCCAGCCATCCAGCGCCGTCCTGAGCCT
>JBHHXF010000177.1:0-7267 GCA_046756905.1 Anaerolineae bacterium
GCGGTCGCTGGCTGAGATGCACCGTGCATTACCCGATTAGTTTGTCAAAGTTCATCAGTCGTTCCGGGAATAGTGGTGCGATCTGGATGTCGGCTATGCTGATCACTGTGACCCCAAGTTCAAGCGTGCCACATCAAATACAGGAGTAGAAATAACCAACGATGAGCGAACTTGTTGTTAAGGATTTGTGTGTCAGTGTTGACGGCAAACTGATCCTCAAAGGCGTCAACCTCACCGTCAAGCGAGGTGAAATCCATGCACTCATGGGGCCAAACGGCTCTGGGAAGAGCACGCTGGCCTATACCTTGATGGGCCATCCCAAGTACGAGGTGGAACAGGGCGAGGTCTGGTTCAAGGGAGAGAATGTGCTGGAGATAGGCCCTGATGAGCGTGCGCGGTTGGGCCTTTTTCTGGCCTTCCAGTACCCGGTGACAATTCCAGGCGTGAGTGTTGCCAACTTCCTGCGGTCGGCGTTGAATGCCCGGCGGGGCGTCAACAATGGCGGAGATCCGATCTCGATTCCGGAGTTCCGCAAGTTGATGATGGACAAGCTCCGGTTGTTAGAGATAGACCCCGCCTTTGCCGGCCGATACCTGAACGAAGGTTTCTCAGGTGGCGAGAAGAAACGGGCAGAAGTGTTGCAGATGGCTGTCCTGCAGCCCGAAATCGCTATAATGGATGAGACAGACTCGGGTCTGGACATTGACGCGCTGAAAACCGTAGCTGAGGGTGTAAATGCACTCATCGGCCCTGGAATGGGCGTCTTGTTGATCACTCACTATCAGCGCATTCTGCAGTATATCAAGCCTGAGAAAGTCCACATAATGTTCAACGGTCAGATCGTGATGGAGGGCGGCCCTGAGGTAGCGGAGCAACTAGAAGCTGAGGGCTATGACTGGGTGCGCGAGAAAGTGGGTGCCAATGTCGATTAGAGAACCTGGCACTATTGGCGATGGTGCGCCGGCCCTGGCACAGCGAACAGGCCTCAGCCGGGCTGTTGTTGAGGAGTTGTCTTACCAGAAGGGTGAACCTGAATGGGTTCGCCGGCGACGCTTTGAAGCCTGGGAGGCGTTTGAGGCGAAACCCATGCCTCGCTGGCGGCGGACGAGCCTTACTCGGTTGGACCTGGACGCGTTTGTCCCTTTTCATCCACCTTCGGGAGTGCTGGCTGATCTCTCGAAACTTCCAGACGAATTCCGCAAGGTAATCGCCCGTGACTCAGAGCGGGCCGGCCTGTTCGTCCAACGAAATTCGGCCGACGCGACCGCACAGCTCGACGCAGAGTGGCTTGAGCAGGGCGTCATTCTGACCGACCTGGACACCGCCATCCGCGAATATCCCGATTTGGTGGAGCCTTACCTAATGGGCGATGCCTTCACACTGGTCGGGACGGGACATCACGATCAGACCAAGTTCGAGGCGCTCAATGGGGCTTTATGGAGCGGTGGCATGTTTCTGTACGTGCCAGAAAACGTCTGGATCGACAAGCCCATCCAGGGAGTTTTCTGGGCTGATGTCCCCGGGCTGGCTGTATTTCCCCACACACTCGTCGTCACAGGTCCGAACAGTGGCGTTACCTATGTGGAAGAGAGCCGGTCGGCCGACGATACCGGCGAGATCCTCATAAATGGTATCACTGAGGTCTACACGCAGCCTGGATCGCAGGTGAACTTTCTTAATGTTCAGGCTTGGTCAGACAACGTCTTGTCCTTTTCTTCCCGCCGCGCTGTCACAGGGCAGGATAGTGTTGTGAATTGGACTATGGGCGCCATCGGCGCCGGCCTGTCTCGAGAGTTGGTGGAGACCCGACTTGTTGGCGCCGGCTCAAGCACAGATATTGTCGGTGTATTCTTCCTTAACGGCCGGCAGCATCACGATACCTACACGCTTATGAATCACATTGCTCCATTCACCTCGGGCGACCTGCTGTTCAAAGGCGCGCTGCAAGATAGATCGCGGGCGGTCTTTGAAGGCTTGATCAAGATTCACCCTGGGGCGCAGAATGTGGCTTCCTACCTCCACGAGAAGACCCTGGTGCTCAGCGATAACGCGCGGGCTGACGCGATCCCAAGCCTGGAGATTGAGGCCAACGAGGTGCGCGCATCTCATGGTGCTACCATCAGCAAAGTCGACCCCGACCAACTCTTCTACCTGATGGCCCATGGCCTGCCGGAGCAAGAAGCCACACGTCTGATTGTGAACGGATTCTTCGAGCCAGTGATGGAACGTATTCCACTTGAGAGCGTACGCGAGCATTTGCGGGCTGAGATTTCAGACAAAGTGAAGTAAAACGTGTGAGTTGAACGGGTTTTAATGTTGTAAAGGAGCATGTTGAAAATGGCAGCACCAAACGATGATTCGCCGGCTATCACTCAGGCCGGCTATGTCCATCCTGAAGTACTGGTTAGCACAGATTGGGTAGATGAGCACGGGCATGACTCCGGCGTGCGGATCATTGAGTCCGACGAAGATGTATTGCTGTACGACCTGGGCCACATCCCTGGCTCAGTTAAGGTCGACTGGCACACGGACTTGAACGATCCTGTGATCAGGGACTACATTGACCAGGCAGGGTTCAGCGAGTTGATGAGTAGGAAGGGTATCGCCAACGACACAACGGTGGTGTTCTATGGTGACAAGAACAATTGGTGGGCGTGTTATGCATTCTGGGTCTTCAAGCTATTCGGACATGCAGATGCTCGAATTATGAATGGCGGTCGCCTGAAGTGGATTGAGGAAGGACGTGAACTTTCAAGGGTTGTACCGGAGTATTCACCAGCGAACTACAAAGCCCCGAAGCGAAATGACGCGCCCATCAGGGCATTTCGCAAAGGGGTTGTGAATCATATCGAAGCTGGCGGGCCCCTGGTGGATGTCCGCTCGCCGGCGGAGTACGCGGGTGAGCTTCTCCACATGGCCGACTATCCTCAGGAAGGAGCAATACGAGGCGGTCACATCCCAGGAGCAGCCAATATCCCCTGGGCTCGCGCCGTTACCGAAGACGGGACATTCAAGCCGGCCGACGAATTACGAGCTATCTACGAGCAAGAGAACGGACTCCAAGCTGATCAAGATGTCGTGGCATACTGCCGGATTGGCGAACGCTCCAGTCACACCTGGTTTGTACTCACCTACCTGCTTGGCTACCCACACGTTCGCAACTACGACGGCTCGTGGACTGAGTGGGGCAATCTGGTACGTGCGCCGGTGGAGAAGTAGGACGAGATACGGGATGCGGGATACGGGATGACCAGGAGCTATGCATTCAGATTCAGTTGGCGTTTAGGATGTTTTGAGGCTTATGCGCAATAGACAATCGGTCATCGATCACCTGGTCGACCATTACGAAAACCCGCGTAACAACGGCGAATTGCACAACCCCGATGTCACCATGCGTGGCGGCAATCCTGGTTGTGGTGATGTCATCGATCTTTATGTGAAGATCGATGAGGCAAGCGGTTCGCTAGAGGCGATCTCTTTCACTGGTGAAGGGTGTACCATCAGCCAGGCGTCAGCATCGGTTCTCATGGGCATGGTGGGGGGCAAGGCGCTGGAGGAAATTGACAGTGTAACCTACGACGACTTGGTCGACACACTGGGACGGGATGTGGTTATGAGCCGGCCCAAATGTGCAACGCTCTCTCTTACAACGCTCAAAGCGGCCCTCAGGAAGTACCGCCACGAGAAGCGTGCGCGCGACGCCGGCTATCCTGTCGAGACTGAGATAGGCTTCGTCGAGGTGTAACGAGTTGACAATTGGGAATTGATAATCGACAAATGACAATTGACCAAGTGTGGGAGTAGCCACGAATGGACACAATCTTGAGAGAGCAGAGCGAATTACGCCGCGTTAAAACTCCGCCGGCCCTCGATGTGCGGGCTATCCGGCAGGATTTCCCGATCCTCCATCAGGAGGTCCATGGCCGGCCTCTGGTCTACCTCGACAACGCTGCCAGTTCCCAGAAACCTCGGCTGGTTATCGAGGCCCTCAACGAGTACTATCATCGCTACAACGCCAATGTCCATCGTGGAATCCACGCCTTGAGTGAGCAGGCAAGCCTGGCCTACGAAGAAGCCCGGCGCAAAGTGGCGCGCTTCATCAATGCCCGGAGCGCGAAGGAGGTCATCTGGACACGTAACACCACCGAGGCCATCAATCTGGTGGCGTACAGTTGGGGCCGCGCCAACATCGGTCCGGGCGACGAGATTCTTCTCACGGAGATGGAGCATCACAGTAATCTCATCCCCTGGCAGATCCTGGCGCAAGAGAAAGACGCGGTTTTGCGATTCATCCGCGTAACTGAGGATGGGCTTCTGGATCTCGACAGCTTCGACGAGCGCCTGACGGCGCGAACCAAACTCGTCAGCATTGTCCACATGTCCAACGTGCTGGGTACGATCAACCCCGTGCCCCAGATCGTTCGACAGGCCCATGCCGCCGGCGCGGTCGTCCTCGTGGATGGAGCCCAGAGTGTGCCCCATCTGCCGGTCGATGTCCAGGCGCTGGACTGCGACTTCCTGGCGTTCAGCGGGCACAAGATGTGTGGGCCGACAGGCATCGGTGTGCTTTATGGCAAGCGGGGGTTGCTCGAGGCCATGCCGCCGTTCCTGGGCGGCGGAGATATGATCAAAGAGGTGTTCCTGGAGTCGGCTTCCTGGAACGAACTACCCTGGAAGTTCGAAGCCGGCACGCCCGCCATAGCGCAGGCCATCGGCATGGGCTTCGCCGTGGACTATCTGAAAGGCCTCGGCATGGAAATGGTACACGCCCATGAACAGGAGCTGGTGCAGTATGCGCTGGATGCGCTCTCGCGGGTGGGCGGACTGACGCTGTACGGACCGCCGGCTGAGATGCGCGGCGGGGTCGCGACGTTCAACATCCCGGGTATCCATCCCCACGACGTGGCTACCATCCTGGACAGCGAGGGCGTGGCCATTCGGGCCGGCCATCACTGCGCGCAGCCGCTCATGCGGCGGTATGACGTGCCGGCGACGGTACGCGCTAGCTTCTACGTGTACAACCTTCGGGAAGAAATCGAAGTTCTCATCGACGGCCTTGACAAGGCCAAAGCCATCTTTGGAATCTAGCCCATGTACGATCTCTATCGCGAACACATCCTGGACCACTATCAGAACCCACGCAACCACGGGGAAATCGAGGTCCCCGATATCTCACAAGAAGAATACAACCCCCTGTGCGGCGACCGTCTGGTCCTCCAGTTGAAGATTGAGGATGATCATGTGGCGGATGTCAAGTTCCACGGAGAGGGGTGCGCTATCAGCCAGGCCTCGGCTTCGATGTTGACCGAGCTCGTCGAGGGCAAGAGTGTGGACGAGCTGAAGGACCTCAGCAAGGAGGATATCCTCGACATGTTGGGCATCCCCATTGGGCCGGTTCGCCTCAAGTGTGCACTGCTGTCGCTGAAGGCGTTGAAGGCCGGCGTGTATGGCATCCCAGACTGGGACTTCGAGGAAGAGGAGTTGTAGGGGGAAAACCGGGCGCCCCGGATTTTTATGATAAACATCATAAAAATTGACAAATCGCTCCGGCTGTGGTATAATCGACTTGCAGGTCATGGCCTGGATCAGAATCCAGGCCGAATAGGTTGATTGGTTGTAGGGAGCGAAAGATTCCGAACGCTCGCTGTTTGTCAGCGAGGTCGGAGGAGGTAGTGATGGCAACACAGGTAAGTGAGTTTGACCTGAATGTAGAAAAATACGGGTTTCGCGACCCGGAGGAATATACGTTCAAGAGCGAGAAGGGGTTGAACGAGAACGTCATTCGTCAGCTTTCCGGGATGAAGGGTGAGCCGGAGTGGATGCTAGACTTCCGGCTGCAGGCGTACGAAATCTACAAGCGTAAGCCAGTACCCACCTGGGGCGGCGATCTCTCGCATCTGGACGACCAGGAGATTTACTACTACGTTCGGCCGGATGACAAGAAGAGCACGAATTGGGATGACGTGCCAGAGTACATTCGTAACACATTCGACAAGCTGGGCATCCCCGAGGCGGAGCAGAAATTCCTGGCCGGCGTTGGTGCGCAGTATGAGTCCGAAGTGGTGTACCACAACCTGCACAAGAAGTGGGAAGAGCAGGGGGTCGTCTTTCTGGATACCGACACCGCGCTGCAGGAGCACCCGGAGCTTTTCCAACAGTACTTCGGCACAGTGATTCCATCCAGTGATAACAAATACGCCGCACTCAACAGCGCAGTCTGGAGCGGTGGGTCGTTCATCTACGTGCCAGAGGGTGTTGAGGTGGAGATTCCGCTTCAGGCCTACTTCCGCATCAATGCCCAGAACATGGGGCAGTTCGAGCGGACGTTGATCATCGTCGAGCCGGGCGCCAGGGTGCACTATATCGAGGGTTGCACGGCGCCGGTTTACTCGACGAACAGCCTTCACAGCGCGGTGGTGGAGGTCATTGTCAAGGAGCACGCCTACTGCCGGTATACGACGATCCAGAACTGGGCCAACAACATCTACAACCTGGTGACCAAGCGCGCGTTTGCCTACGAAGCAGCGACCGTGGAGTGGGTGGATGGCAACATGGGCTCGCGGTTGACCATGAAGTATCCGGGCGTTTTCATGATGGGACCCAAGGCCAAAGGTGAGGTGTTGAGCATTGCCCTGGCCGGCAGGGGTCAACACCAGGACACGGGGGCCAAGATGGTCCACATGGCGCCGGAGACCACCGGCACCATCACCAGCAAGTCCATCAGCCACAGCGGCGGCCGGGCAACGTATCGCGGCCTGGCCAAGGTGAACAAGGGCGCCAGGAACTCGGCCGTCAGTGTCATCTGCGATGCGCTGATTCTGGACGATGAAAGTCGAAGCGACACGATCCCGTACATCGAGGTCAACGAAGAGGACGTTACTCTGGCCCACGAAGCCACCGTCGGTCGAATTGGTGAGGAGCAGTTGTTCTACCTCATGAGCCGCGGGCTGGATGAGAGTGAGGCCATCAGCATGGTGGTGCAGGGGTTCATGGAACCTTTCACCAAGGAGTTGCCGCTGGAATACGCGGTGGAAATGAACAGGCTGATCCAGCTCGAAATGGAGGGATCGGTAGGCTAGCGGGGTACACGCGGTCACACAAGGGGGCGGCAAATCGCCGCCCCCTTTGCGGTTGACTCTGCCCAGTCCATAATCCGTGAATCCTCTACCGGACACTTTGCGTGACAATCCCTGAGCCGACGAATGACATTCACCCCTTCGACAAGCCCTTCGATAAACTCAGGACGAGGCTCAGGACGTCGCGTCTG
>JBHHXF010000178.1:0-7262 GCA_046756905.1 Anaerolineae bacterium
ATCCCCCTGTTCATGCTGCGTCAGGCTCATAAGCTGACCGCCGACCTTCGGCATCGGACCATTGACGCACTGATGGCCTTCGCCAACAGCATTGACGCCCGCGACCCTTCCACCTACCAACACTCGCAGCGCGTGGCCAAACTGGCGAAGGCTGTCGCCGAGCAGATGGACCTCCCCCCTGATGACGCAGAGACCATCCACCTGGCTGCCCGTATACACGATCTGGGCAAGGTAGGCATCCCTGATGCGATCCTCTTCAACCCTGGGGACCTGTCCAACGGCGAGTACGATACGATCAAGGAGCATCCCATCATCAGTGCGAACATCGTTGAGAGCTTTGCTCTCTTCGATGAGGGGCGGGACATGATCAAGCATCATCACGAGCGGCATAACGGCAAAGGCTATCCCGACAGGTTAGCTGCAGAAGAGATCCCCCTGGGAGCACGTATCATTGCCGTGGCTGACGCCTACGACGCCATGACGTCAGATCGTCCCTACCGGGCGGGATTGTCCCATGAGGTGGCCGTGCAGCGAATCATCGAGGAACGGGGTGAGCAGTTCGACCCACAGGTGGTGGATGCTTTCCTGGAGGTCGTGGGCGGAACTACACTGGCCGCCGGTCATCGAAGACAGACCATCGACAGCCGGCCCGCTCATTCGGACCTGGAGCGATTCCCCCACAACGGGAAAGTTAAAGCGACCCAAGAAGACAGCCTTTTACAGCTGCCGGCCCGTTCTGAGTAGTACACACAACCCCCGCGCGATGTTCATTCCGATACTGGCGATCCTGTCCCTGGTCGTGGCATTGCTCCGGGGTGGCCGGCTCACGCGTCTGGCCCATGTCACCTTCCGCCACGCCTATCTGGTATTGCTGAGCCTCGGTCTACAAGTGATCATCTTCTCCCCGCTGGCGGCCATGTTGGGCGTGCAACCATGGACCCGTCCACTGTATGTGGCCAGCATGGTAATCCTGGCCGGCTGGTTCGCGCTAAACTTCCGACTTCCGGGGATGCTGCTAATCGGGTTGGGGCTGCTACTGAATCTGGCGGCTATCGCCTCCAATGGGGGGTATATGCCAGCCTCCCCCTCGGCCCTGGAGCGGGCAGGGATGACCAGCCGGCTCACGAATCTCGAAGAGGCTGTTCACAATAACTCAGTCATCGCGGCCGAGGACACTCATCTCTATTACCTGTCGGACATCTTCGCAATACCTAAGGAGATCCCCCTGGCGAACGTCTTCAGCGTTGGGGATGTGCTCATCGCGCTGGGGGCTATATATTTCTTACAACGAACGCTAACAGACGAGAGACTGGACCGTTCTGTCACCGTCAGTTAAAGCCGTGCCCTCGCGTCACGACCTACTGCGCGTGTTTCGCTCGTGGTGCGCTGCCGGCCTCAAAGCGGTGGCGTTCAGCGGCGCCACGCAGATCCTGCAATAACTCAATGCCGTGGGGGAGCGCCGGCAAGATCGCCTGCAAATTCTCGCGCACCCCTTTGGGGCTGCCGGGCAGGTTCACGATGAGCGTCTGCCCCCGGATGCCGGCCATGGACCGAGAGAGCATGGCATGGGGCGTCTTGTTTAGACCCTCCCGGAGCATGGCAAAAACCAGGCCGGGAGTCTCGCGCTCGATCACCTCGCGCGTCGCTTCGGGTGTCAGATCGAAGGGGGAAAAGCCGGTGCCCCCCGTGGTGAGAATCAGGTCCAGCTTCAACTCATCCGCCCAGGGGATCAAGACGTCCCGAATCTGCTGCACGTCATCGGGAACGAGGGATCGCACGACCACGGCGCCGCCGGCCAGATCGTTACCGACCATCTGCTCCAATAGATCGCCGCTGGTGTCCTCACGTTCACCAGCGGCGCCCCTGGTGCTAACCGTCAGGATTCCGACTCGTATCATACGCCGTGTACCACCCTGGGGCACAGTGAACAGTGATCAGTAAACAGTGATCAGTGAACCAGTAATCACCAGCCCCTTGTTAGGCGAGGTCTCCCGACCGAAGCCTGTTGCGGCGGCGGTCAGGAGACCTTGCCGAACGGGGATCACTGTTCACTGCTTACTGATCACTGATCACTGTTCACCGGTCACTGATTCCTCGCCGGCAGCATATGCAGGTTCGAGCGGCTCCCGCGAGGCCGGCTCCCTATCTGCGCTTCCCCCGCGTCGCTCATGCCCGTTGCGCTCAGGCAAGAAGGGGAAGTCAACAACCTCTTGGCGCAAAGCTGTATCGAACACCTCGCTGACACTGTCCACGAAAACAAACTGCATCTCCTCGCGGACCTCGTCTGGAATGTCGTCCAGGTCTTTTTCGTTCCGCGTTGGCATGATCACCGTGCGGAGGCCGGCACGGTGGGCCGCCAGGACCTTCTCCTTGATACCACCCACAGGCAGCACCTGGCCCCGCAGTGTTATCTCGCCGGTCATACCCGCGTCAGCGCGGATGGGCCGGCCGGTCAGCAGGGATGCCAGCGACGTGGCCATAGTCACGCCGGCCGATGGGCCATCCTTGGGAATCGCGCCGGCCGGCACATGCAGGTGGATGTCCGTCTGATCAAAGAACCGGGGCGGAATGTCCAGATCCTCAGCCTTGGTGCGAACGTAGCTCAACGCCGCCTGCGCACTCTCTCTCATCACATCGCCCAGTTGCCCCGTCAGTTGAAAACCCTTGCCGCCGGGCATCACAGTGGCCTCAATGAACAGCACATCACCACCGGTTGCAGTGGCTGCCAGCCCCGTCGCCACACCGGGAACCTCCGTCCGATCAGCACACTCGAAGAAGAAACGCTGCGGACCCAAATGTGCTGGCACGTCCTCATCCCGGACGACCACGCGCTCGACGGCGCCTTCGGCGACCTGGGTGGCCACCTTGCGGCATACCTTGCCGATCTCCCGCTCCAGGTTGCGGACGCCGGCCTCCCGCGTATAGTCCCGAACAATCCGGCGCAGAGCTTCGTCGGTGAACTGAATCTCCGACTCACGGAGCCCATTCTGCTTCACCTGGCGTGGCACCAGATAGCCCTTCGCAATGTGGAGCTTGTCATTTTCCGTGTACCCCGACAGTTGAATGATCTCCATTCGATCCCGAAGGGGCGGTGAGATCGTAGAAAGCACATTGCCGGTCGTGATGAACAACACCTGGCTCAAGTCGAATGGCACATCCAGATAATGATCCCGAAAATCCTTGTTCTGGGCCGGATCCAACACCTCCAGTAGCGCCGAAGAAGGATCGCCGCGCCAATCAGCGCCGACCTTGTCGATCTCATCCAGCATGAAGACGGGGTTCTTCGTGCCCGCACGCCGAATTCCCTGGACAATGCGCCCAGGCATGGCGCCGATGTAGGTTCGACGGTGCCCCCGAACCTCGGCCTCATCTCGAACCCCCCCCGTGCTCATGCGGATGAACTTGCGCCCCAGTGCGCGAGCAATGGACTGCCCCAGACTGGTCTTGCCTACACCGGGCGGACCGATGAACGACAGGATCGCACCACTCACCTCGCCTCCATCCTCGTCTTCTCCACCCTCGGCCTGGAGCCGCTCTTGACGCAGCTTCTGGACCGCCAAGTATTCCAGAATCCGGTCCTTGATGTCCGCCAGGTCATAGTGATCCTCATCCAGTACTTCGCGCGCATGGCGAATGTCGAGGTTGTCTTCCGTAGCGACAGCCCACGGCATCTCCGTCATCCACTCCAGGTAGGTACGTATGACGCCGTACTCTGCAGCCTGCGGCGGCAACTTCTCCAGCCGGCTCAGTTCACGCAGCGCCTCTTTGCGAGCCTCATCGGACATGCCGGACTGCTCGATCTTTTCGCGGAGCTCGGTGGCCTCCATAGCTTGCTCATCGCCTTCGCCCAACTCCTGCTGAATCGCCTTAAGTTGTTGACGCAGGAAGTATTCGCGCTGCGTCTTCTCCATCTCGTCTTGGGCTTCCGACTGGATCTTCCGGCCCAACTCCAGAACCTCCAGCTCCTGATTGAGCATCTTGGTTAAGGAGCGGAACTTAGCGGCGACGTCCGGTATTTCAAGGAATGCCTGTGCATCCTCAAGATCCATTCGGGTGTTGCTGGCGATGAAATACGCCAACTGCGCAGGATCGTCGATGTTCAGCGCCGCCTGCATCAATTCCTCTGGCATGTGAGGCACGAGCTCCACCATGCGCCGGAAGAGATCGGCTGCATTGCGCATCAGAGCCTGCAATTCAAGGGTCAATTCGGCACCCTCGGATACGACGCGTGCCCGAGCCTTCAGATAAGGAGTCTCCGTCACCCACTCAGTAATATCGATGCGCGCCAACCCCTGGACGAAGAGACCGGTGTTGCCGTCGGGGCCCTTGATCATACGGTGTATGTAGGCTGCTGTCCCAGTAGAATGCACATCCCCAGGCCCCGGGGTTTCGAGGTCAGGATTCTTCATCGTCAATAGGCCAATGATACGCGTGTCGACAGCCGCCTCATCTACCAACTGGACGGAACGCGGCTGCCCCACGGTCAAAGGGACAAAGGTCTGGGGAAAGACGACAATGTTGCGCAACGGTAACACCGGTAGAACCTCAGGAATAATGGGCATGTCATTCTCAGGCTCTTCCGGCCCTGGACTCACATCCGTACGCAGTTCACCTCGCTGGAATAGTTTCATGAAGTTATCGCTCCTCAGGTGTGCGAATAGGGACCTGCTTCGTTTGCCGGCCCACCTTGGGCAATCGAATGACCAGGAAACCATCGGCGTAGTGGGCCTCCACAGCCTCCACATCGACCTTCCAGGGGATGTGGGCATGGGTACGAAATGGGCCTGACCATATCTCCATTTGCTGATAGGCTCGCTGCCCGGTTTCGCTATTTCGGCGCATACCAGTTATCGTCAAGACATGGTCGGCAAAGGAGATATCTAATTCGTCCTCCTTGACGCCGGCAATCTCAACCCGGACAACGGCCTCATCGGCTGTCTCGTAGACGTCTGTGGGGGGGCACCAAAGACAATGACGCCGCGCCGGCAGTTTATGGCCTGGCATTAAGCTCTCAAACAACCGGTTCATTTCGTCGTGTGCACGCTGAAACTCAGCCAGCACGCGCTGTTCCGTATCTCTCTTCATCCTTCGACTCCTCATCCAACGGTCAGCTTGATTGCGAACTATGACCGCAATTGTAGCACAAACAAATCCTTTTCGCTAAGCCGACAAACCCCCGGTTGACCGGCGCGCTGGGCAGGGCTATACTTTTGTCGACGCAACTAACGCCGCTCTTACGTGTTTAATACAGGTGAAAGAGCGGTACGGAGGGAATCGTGCCGTCATCTGATTCGGAGCTAATCGAAAAAGCGAAGGAGGACGCCGAAGCATTCGGCGAACTCTACCAGCGCTACGTGGATCGTATCTACAACTACATATTTCACCGGACTGGAAGCGTAGAAGACGCCCAGGATCTCACAGCTCACACGTTTTACAAGGCAATGACTCACATCGGTCGCTACCGGGAGCGTGGCGCCCCCTTCGCGGCATGGCTGTATCGAATTGCACACAACGCCGTCGCGAACTGGCACCGCGACAACAGCCGATGGACTGAGTTACCGCTAGAGGGTCTCACGTTCCACGATCAGCCGGAGAACGCGCCCGACGCCGCCGCAGAGCACTGGGAACGGCAACAGGCATTGTCTCAGGCAATGCGCCGGCTACATCCTGACCGGCAAACACTGTTGATCCTGAAATTCGGCGAAGGGCTGTCAAACCGCCAGATCGGCGATATTATGGGGCGCAGCGAAGGCGCAATCAAGAGCCTGTATCACCGCGCCCTGGTCGGTCTCCGCGAAGACCTGGAAGCGCAAGGATTCACCATCTACGCCGGGGACGGAAAGGCTGACTGAATGATTGCCATCGTCACCGATAGCACCTGTGACCTGCCGGCATCGCTACGCGCGTCGTATGATTTCGCCGTTATTCCGGCCCATGTGATCTTTAACTCCGATGATTTCCTGGATGGAGTGACCATCGATGCAGAAGTGTTCTACCGGCGGATCAGGGATACAGGCATCATTCCGACCACTTCTCAGCCATCTATCGGGGAGTTTGTCCAACTATATCGAGAGCTAGCTGCGAAGGGTGCGGACGAGATTCTCTCACTTCACATCTCTCGCCATCTCAGCGGCATGGTTGGGTCGGCTGAGATGGCAGCCAGTGAAGTCGCCGGCGAGATAAAGGTACACGTCTTTGACAGTTCTGCGGGATCGGTCGGTCTGGGATATATGGTGGTGGAGGCGGCTGAAGCAGTGAAGATTGGCCGATCTGCTGAGGACATCTTGGCAGTGTTGAAGCGTATCCGTGAGAGTTTGACAATTGTCTTGGCGCCATTGAATCTGGAATTCCTGCTGAAGAGTGGTCGAATCAGCCGGCTGCAAGGGGCGCTCGGCACGCTGCTCAATATCAAGCCCATCGTTCAACTCAAGGACGGGACTTTGGAGGCAACCGAACGAGTTCGCAGCCGACGCAAATCTCTACAGCGCATGGTGGAAATCACAGCCGAAACACATGGCAGTCAGCCGGTGAATGTAGGAGTAGCGCACGCCAGTGCGCCGGACGATGCACAATCGCTCCTCAGCATGGCCGAAGCAAGGCTCAATTGTCAGCAGGCGTTTACCACAGAGCTGGGACTAGGCATTACCTCTCACCTGGGTCCGGGCACCGTGGGGCTGGGTGCGTATCCATCGAACGCCGGCATGTTACCATGACAACTTGGAGGGTGTATCATGCGAGATGAATTGTTGATCGAAGTGTTAGCTGCGCACGCCGATCACCTGAACGAGGGAGGAGATCACACCCCAACGTATCTGGCCATGTTCCCGGAAGATCGGGGGACTCTGGAACCATTGCTTGAGTTGGCGACCCTTTTGAAGTGGGCACTCACGCCTGTGCAAGTGCCATCGGCCTTCCGGGTGCAGTTGCGGACTGAACTGGTCCAGGCCGCCGACGCACTGTTGTCAGCTTCTGCCTGGCGATCGCGGTTGATATTCCCGCCGCGTTTGCCAGAGCGAATCCTGGATCTTCCCGTGTCCATGCGTCTCCCTGGCACGCCTGATCGCCAGGTCTTGGTTAAGGCGGCGGCGGGGGGGGCCGGCCTGGCCGCGGCCGGCGTTGCCGCATACATGTTGCACGAACGCTTCTTCGAGAAGGGGAACTTAGAGGAGATCGGGGGGAACTAAAAGAGCGCTGTTTGATCGCCGAAGGTCTCCCGACCGAGGCGAAAAGGGCTCGGTCAGGAGACCTTCGCCCATCATAGA
>JBHHXF010000179.1:0-7252 GCA_046756905.1 Anaerolineae bacterium
CGAAGGTCTCCTGACCGAGCCCAATTCGCCTCGGTCAGGAGACCTTCGGCGATCAGAGTCAACCGGCCTACGGACCCGAAACACCCCTACCAACAAACGGCAGAAACACCCTGGCCAGGTCCCAGGTTAGCAGGATGTTGGCTCGAGCTTCCGCGCCCTGGGGGTCCCGCACAACCAGCTCCACCTCGTCAGACTGGGCTCCCCAACCCTGCAGTGGGAAGAAGACGATCTTCTGCTTCTCAACCAGACTCACCTGGCAACAATCCACAGTCGCCATGTTCGCGAACCAGATCAGGGCCGCGTCGTTGCCATCGGGATCGGTGGCATAGCCCTCCAGGTTCAACGTCAAGGGCCGGCCAATGAAGGCTTTTCTGTCTCGGATAACCCTGACTATGATGGGTGGCTGATTCCTGGGTTCTGTCCACAGCAACCGCACCTCGGCCGGCTGACTGCGCCCCCCGTCTTTGTCTGTGACGACAACCATGGCCGTCTCCGACCCCTTGTAGTCTGCCGGCTGGGGACTGAACACCAGGGTCGTGTTATCCTGGCGCAGCACAGACGCGTGCTCGCCAATCTCTTCGACCGTCCAAACCAGAGTCGCCGGCGGGTCTTCCAGGTCCTGGCCGTAGTCCTTGAAGTTGATGAGGATCGATTGACCCGCGTCCTGGTGGAAAATTGGTGGCAGGCCAACGATCTGCGGACTGTGATTCGGCGAGCGACTCCAGATGAGCACCAGGTCTGTTTCCGCGAAGCCGCCGGCGCCATCATCAACGTGGACGCGCGGCGTGACGGTTCCCTCGAAGTTTTGGTCAGGCG
Organism: Anaerolineae bacterium; assembly: GCA_046756905.1. Lineage (GTDB taxonomy): Bacteria > Chloroflexota > Anaerolineae > Epilineales > JAANWY01 > JBHHTZ01. The sequence goes on from JBHHXF010000179.1 coordinate 817, forward strand.
TAAACGTCAGGACCAGCCCGTTCACGGCAACGCCGGCGTGGTCGAGGAACTGGACGCTGGGGGTCAGGTCGCTCTTGAGATTGTCCACATCGTCCACGTACGGCTCCAGGTCCACAACGATCGGTGTGTTGATCAGCGCCTCGAAGCGCGGTATCTCACCCAGCGTCGGGTTGTCGTTCACAGATCCGACTGTCAGGGTGAAGAAACGCCGGGCGCTCTCCAGACCGTCGCTCACCTGAATCCCAACCTCAATGGTGCCGAACCAGTTCGGGTCTGGATTGACATCGATGTAGCGGTTGCTGTCGATGGAGACGCCGAACTCAGGCGGGATGCCTTCCACGAGGGTGTACGTCAACCGGTCGTCGGGGCATTCCACATCGGAACTGTATTGCCACAGGTCAATCACGTTGTCTGCGCTGGTGTCCTCGTCGAGGGTGACGTCCGGCAGGGCCTGAACCTGGGGCGCTTCGTTGTAGTCGATGGTGTTCTGGAAGAAAGCGCTCACCGCCGAGCAGGCGTCGTGCCCGCCGGCCAGGAAGGCGGACCAGAATTCGGCTGTCGTGGTAGGCGTGCCGGCCATGTAGGCCTCCCACGCTGGCGCGAAGCGAGCCTGTGGGGTGCTGCCATCGGGCGTGTACATATCGAACCCATCATCGACGTCGTCGTACAGGTCCCACAACGCGCCGGCGACGCGTCCGGCCACCCTGTCGCCCTCGTCCCAGCCTGGTGTGTCTATGTCGGGAATCTCCATGTCGGTGACACCCTCGGCTGTGCGATACCTGGGATCGTCAAGCACGATCATGGCGAAGCCGGCCGCCCATCCCTCAGTCCAGGCACACTCGGCTGTGCTGAGGCTCTTCATGTCGAAGGTATGATCATCCGGGGCCGGGAAGCAGGAGGTGGGATAGCCGGCCTCTCCCTGAATCGCCCAGGCAAGAGCGTGGGCGAACTGATGCAGGATCACGTGGGGAAAGATGGCGGCGCTGGCATCGTAGTAGATGCGATCGCCGGGTACGTAGTAGGGACCGTCGAGACTGTTGGCCCCCCACTGGGCCAGGATTGGCTCGTCCAGGGCAGGCTTCTGTGGCAGATAGTCCCAGCCGGCGCGCATCGTCTGGTACACAGCCATGCCCTGCACCTGACGATCGCTCGCCTGAACTCGCAGGTTGACGGGAACTATAGACCCGGCTTCCACATTCCTGAAGAACCCGCCCACCTGTCCGAAGGAGGACCACACAAAGGGTTGCAGCGTGGATGTGTTGAGGAGCTTGATCGGCGGGGACATGGTTCGCACTTCAATCAGAACGTCCTGGCCGGTGCGGTCCGGTCGGCGCGGCGAACCGTCAATGTCCTGGTTGTCGATGTCCGTGGCCGAGAAGTAGCCGTCCTCATCGGTGATCACTTCTGCCAAAGTTTCGCTGGGGCCTTCGGTCGGCAAATAGTCCCAGTCGCGAATGGCCACGCGAACGCCGGCCGCCGGCTGGATCAGACCCTCATTATCGACGTAGGTGACGCGACCGGTCACGTCGATGGTATCGCCCTCGTTCTGGGCAAGTACGCCGCTGGCAACGCCGCCGGCCAGCACAAGAGCCGCAAGCAAGATGATCACTATAGTCCTGAAAACGGACATGGGGCACCTCCTTCTGAGTTGGGAAAAGGGTGAATTCAAGAGATGGCAATCTGTTCGTCCGACCGTCATTACCTAACAACGTACCAGAGACGCTGGTTGTGACGTGGACAGTCCAGATGCAGTGAGTAGACGCCCCTAGGTTGCGGACAGTTCCGTTTCCAGGAGCCGCTGATAGCAGTTCTGCCATACCGCCGGCGACCTGGTCAATCGCTGGACCTTGACGTCGGCAAATCGGGGGACGAGGCGGGCCAGGACCACCGGCAGGCGCATCCATTCCTCGCCTCGGATGAGGATTTCGAGTTCATCGGCAGCCGAGTCGACCCATTCCCAATCACGCCGGAAACGATCAGCCTTGAGGAAGTAGCCGCGTTTCTCCCAGGCGCTGGCGCTCCGGTCCACGCCGGCGGATAACTCGCGGAGGGAGAAGACTATGAGAGCAGCCAGGTCCCTGGCTTCATCGTCGAAGCCGTTCTTTTCCATGAGCCGGCGCAGGACTTCGGCAATGGTTCGCCGCACCCGCTGCCGCTGCGTGCCGGGGCTATTGGTGTGGATTATTCGAGTCATAAAACCTCCGGTGGGGTGTGTTGTTTCGCCAATCGGAAAAAGTAACACACCATGAAGATACGCAGACGGCCCTTCCCCCCCTCTAACTCCCCCCAGAGGGGGGAGAACAGGCTTCCCCCCTTTGGGGGGATTGAGGAGGGGGGCAGCGGTCCGCGACTTTCTCCGTCTGGCGTTGTTTCACGAACAGGTGTTCCGTAGTCTAGCATTGATTGGAGGCGATGTCAATCTCGCGCATGGCTCCGCTGGACCACGCCGGCCCTTTGGTGGTATCATAGAAAGACAGGCAGCCATATGCTAAATCGGATTGCGGAGAACCGTCCATGTCAATTGCCCAAGTCGCCGAGTTGCTGACCACGTGACACAGCCCCTTGCACCGTCCCGCGTGCTCGCGCCGTTGGGCCTGGCCGTTTGCCTCTCCCTGTTCGGCGACCTGACCCTGTATGCCGTTCTGGTCACGCAGCTTGATGTGGTGGGGTTGAGCCTGGGCGCTGTGGGCGTCATGCTGGGCGTCAACCGGTTAGTCCGCATTCCGGGCAACCCGCTGGCCGGCGCGCTCTTTGACCGTTGGGGCCGGCGTTGGATGTTCATTCTGGGCATGTTGTTGGGCGTTCTCTCCACGGCCAGCTACGCGGTCGTGCACGGGTTCTTCCCCTTTCTGATCAGCCGAATGACCTGGGGCATTGCCTGGACGCTCATCAATATCGGTGGTTTGTCGATGGTGCTGGATGTGAGCACGCCGGCCAATCGAGGGCGGCTGACCGGGATCTATAACACCTGGCTGTTAGCCGGTTTCGCACTCGGCCCGCTCGTGGGAGGATTCCTGGTGGACTTGGTTGGCTTTCGCCGGGGGTTATTGGCCTGTGCCGGCTTCACGGCTGTTGGGCTGGTCGTTGCAGTGGTGGCGTTGCCCGAGACCGCCGGGCCTGCCAGCCGGGCTACGCGGTCAACCTCACAACCGTCGTTGAGCCTGCGTCATCGAGTTAGTGCCATCTGGTACCAGCGTGTGAGAACTGTGCTGCAAGATCGCAGTCTGATGACTGCCTCGTGGCTGTTTCTGATCACCATGTTTGCCGGCGATGGGGTGATTCTCTCGACTGTCAGCCTGTTGCTCCAGGAGCGGTTCCATCAGACGATTAACCTGAGCAACCTCACCTTGGGCGTGGCGTTGGCCGGCGGCGTGTTGATTGCGCTGCGCTCCGTGCTGGCCGGCGTTGTTGGGCCGCTGGCCGGCCATCTGTCCGATGTTCACTTTGGGCGTTGGCCGGTGATCGGTGGCAGCCTACTTTTGGGCATGGTTGGCTTTGGCCTGCTGGCCTTCGCCACGTCGCCGGCACTTGTCTTGCTTGCCGTGGCCTTGGGGGCCGTCAGCAGCGGTGCGGCGCTGGCAACGCTGATTGCCTACGCCGGGGACCTGGCTCCTCAGGGCAGTGAGGGCACGGTGATGGGCGTCTTTGCGACCGTCGGCGACGTCGGCAGCATGGCGGGACCATTCGTGGCCTTTGCCTTGTTATCGCTCATCGGCCTGCGATGGATCTATTTGCTCTCTGCGCTCATGTTCCTGGCCGGCCTGTGGTTGGTCTGGAGCGGTCGAAAGACGCAAGAAATCTCTACGACCAATCGGTGAACCCGGCATCTGGCCTTCAACCTTTCAGCCTGGAACCTGCCAACGCCGACCACATGCGCCGGATCGAAAGCGATTCTCCACTCAGCAGGGTCTGTACCCGAAACAGGCGAGCCATCAGCAGGACCATGCCCACACCGGTCAGCGCCAGCAGGAGCAGGCTGACCCCGAGCTGCCAGGCCGGCACGCTGGTGCTGGTCATGCGCATCAGCATCGCCACCGGCGCCGAGAAAGGAATCAGGCTGAGGGCCACTGCCAGGGAGCCGTTGGGCGAGGTGGAGATGGCCATCCACAGGTAGATCGGGACCAGCATCGGTAGGGTAACGACGAACACCCAGGCGCGACTGCTCTCGATGTCGGGGGCCAGCGCCCCGATGCCGGCCATGAGCGCCGCATAAAGCACGTAGCCCCCCAGCGCAAACGGGACCACCAGCAACAGTTCGTGAGTGGACAGGCTGATGCCGGCCAGGAGCTGAGATGCGTCGCGACCGGCAACGATCAGGCTGAGCAGCGAGATGGCGATCCAGCACGCGTACTGGACCAACGTCAGCGCGCCCAGCCCCAGCAGTTTGCCTGTGAGCAACTGGCTTGGTCGTAGCGACACCAGCAACATCTCTATCACCCGGCTGCTCTTCTCCTGGGCCAGGCTCTGCAGCAGGTAGCCACCACTGGAAAACAATGGGACCATCACGGCCATTGCTACCAGGAAAGGCAGCCAGACGCTGCCCTGACCCTCAGCGCCGGCCTCACCTTCGGAGCTGAGGGTTACGAATTCGGGACCAGTCGTACCAAACGGCCAGCGCAGCCGGGCGATTTGCTCGGGGCCGGCCTCGGGGAACATGAAGGCCAGCGGTGTTGCGTTGGGGTGCTGAGGAGAACATATCGTAGGGATGTTTGCGTGTCAACCGATACTGATTCGGGCAACGTTTCGACCTGCCGGCGGCAAGCTTGTCAATGGGGAGGTGCTAGGGGGCGAAGCCAGGCCAGCCGGCCTGCCGGCGACCTCAGCAGCCGCATGATTATCTCTCGATACGGTTGGCGACCCGATACAGCGTTGAAGAGGGCCTGGCGCAGGACAGGCTGGTCCTCGGCCAGCGCCAATGCCCGGTCCACCTGGTGCAGGCGACTCATGTTAATTACGACCTGTCTCACCAGGTGCCCATAAGGGATGTCGCGCAAGATTTCCTGACAATAATTGACATAACTATGCTCGAATGCTGTGGCCGAGATGCCGGCCTGCATAATGGCCCTAGCGGCCCAGACGCCGGTCAGACAGGCTGAGTTGATCCCCTTGCCTTTGAATGCGCGTACCAAGCCGGCCGCGTCTCCCACAGTTACATACCGGTCACCGTAGAACCCTTTGGCGACCGAGATCGGGAATCGACCCTTGAAGTAGCGGAAATCCTTCGGATTGAGAGGCCGCTGTGGATCAGCGAACCGCAGTTCCTGATGTGCCGGCCCGTGCAAGAAATAGTCCATCCAGCTAGCTGTAACGTGGGCGCCGGCGACGTTCACTGTGAGATGGTCGGCTTTGGGCGAGATGGCGCCAAACTCGATGTGTGGTGTGTCCGGCAGAAATGCGTGAATACGCCCGGATGGAAGCCGGCTGGATGGAGCCGGCATCGTCTCGGGATAGTCAGTCGGAGGGTGGATCTTTGTGACGATGCTATCCAGGAAGGCCGGCGGGCGGTATGCCGTGGCCCGCGCCATGGCCGTTGCCGTGCCGGGGTCCAGCCCAAATGCGCCAACCAGAACGTCGGCACGACGGTTATCGCTTTCGCTGTAGATGATAACCCCATCCCTGTCGATTTCCAGGTCCGTTACTCGGGTGTGGACAACCTCAGCACCCGCCGCCTCCGCCTGCTCCAAGAGGTAGGCATCGAAGGTGACCCGCCTCATAGCATACGAGGGTTCGTCGGAAGCGTCAGCGAGGCTCAGGCTGCGTCGTTCACCATGCAAGACGTAGCCGGTGATGAGGCGCTGGACCAGGTGCCAGGGATAGGGCACCCCCAGATCGTTTTCCAGGATCTGAACGATGGGCGGCGAAACGACGCCCACGCACTGGTTGTAGTGCCGCTCGCCGGTGAAAGTCTTCCCCTCATACACCGTTACCCGAATCTCGCGGCCGAGACTTTGCGCCAGACGGCTCAGGGCGATGGCGCACGCCGCACCGCCCGGTCCCCCCCCGATGATAACTACGTGACCGTCGTCTCGAAGCGGACCCATCTGCGAGTTGCTCATGAGCTTTGTCTAGCCTCTCGTCTTGGTTTTCGCCAGAAGGCGAGTGCCAGGTTACGGAGCGAAGGCCAGGATAGCAATCCCAGCATGGTTGTGCGGTAGGGCGCATCGCCGGTAAACATGTACCACAACAGCCTGCTATGGGCCCGCCAGGTAGGGGCAAGCTGTTGTTCAGCTATCAGGGTGCGTTGGCCCAACGCTGACAGGATACCTTCGCCTTTGGCGTGCTCCCACAGGCGAAAAAGCCAGTAGCCATACTGGTTGTCGCGATCAATTGTCCGGACTACCGGACGGTAGTAACGCGCGAAGTGCTGAGCAGCGATACCGTGCTCTAATACAACATCGGCTGCGGACTGCGCTGTCTGCATGGCGGAGCCGATGCC
>JBHHXF010000180.1:0-7248 GCA_046756905.1 Anaerolineae bacterium
CAAGGGAAGTAAGCTTGCCCCCTTATGTCTCATCCAACTGTTGTCAATGTACGAATATAGTAAAGTAGCATATCACAGGAGGTTGGAAAAAGTGCAAAGTCGTAGAGCTCTGGTTGTGGTGTTGTTGATTGGCATAGCTGTTTTTAGCGCAGTGATTGGCCTTTTCATCGGTCGAAGCGGCGGGGAGCAAGGTCGCGCGATGGTGGAACAGACCATTTCCGGGTCCGAAGTCCGCTCTCGAGGGCGTGGTCGCGCGATTCGGTTTTACGAAGGACCACGCATCGCTGCCTCGTTTGCCTACTGGCTGGAAGGCAACACGGCTGGTGACCGATTCTTGGTTAGCGCCGACAACCGCAGATCGAACGTTGTTTTCAGTGTTTACTACACGCGCAATGGGGCAAATGTGCACCGAGGGTTTAGCCGCTCTTCGCAGATCATGTATCACCTGGAACACGGTACAGCCTATGAGGGTCCTAACGACAAGGGACCGGCTGCCTGGAACACCTGTGGTGGTGGACGCGACGCGACTAATATCTGCGTGGGTAAGAGCGATGTGGGTACGCGTCTCTATCATATCGAGCGCGGGCGGGTCTACGCCGGCCCCCGTGTGACCACTGAGACCTTGCTCACGGCCGACGACGAGAACCTCGAAGACGACGGTGTTCTGTCGCTGCTGGTACCGATCCTGGAGCAGCGCCTCTGGGAACAGTGGTAGCCAGTATTGCGTACTGCGTATTGCGTAGGTGGGAACCGCCACTGCGCAATACGCAGTACGCTATTCCCCTTTTTCCTGCATAGCGAACCCAATCTCCACAATATCGGAGGCGTGCGCCTGGGCCCAGCCGGCCAGCAGCAAGATCTCCGGCAAGGCGTGCGGCGCTTGGTCTAGACTCAGCCTTGGTCCCAGTGGGGGGTCCAGCGAAGCGGAGAGCCAAATGAGGCGTACCATGTGCGGAAGCTCGCCAATCTCGGCATTGGACAGGTTTATTGTCTCTTGATACGCCGCGAGAAATCGCTGCGCCGCGCTGAGATCGAGAACTCCCGGATAAACAACATGCTCCAGCCGGCCAGGACGCTCTGCAGCGAAGTAGATCAACGCCTCCGCCAACTCGATGGCTCGCCAGGACCAGCGCGCCAGATCGTAGTCAACGACGCCGGCCACCACATCGCCCTGAAAGATCAGGTTCTCGGTGTAGTAATCCCCATGAATCACCAGTTGGGGTAGTGGTCCCCACTGGCGGAAGCGGGATCTCAGATCCGTCACATGATCTTGTAGTTTCCCAAGGAGCCGGTCCAGGGCCGGCGATGTTCGGCCGCGCCAATCATCCACCAGTCGCGCCATGATCTGCGCGAGGATGGAAGGATCGTAGCGCCGCGTCGGGTGCAAGTCCTGATGATTGAACCCTTCCACCGTCGCGTGGTACCAGCCGAGCGTGCGTGCAGCCGCTGCAAAGTGGGCCGGTCGTCGCACATCGCCAATTGCGCCCGGAATATAGCTGTGGATCTCGTAGGTCTCGTCGTCGAGATCGTGAAACGTGCTCCCGTCGCGAGTGGGTATGATGGCCGGCGCAGGAAAGCCGGCCGCATTCAGGTGCTGGACCAGTACATGCTGTGCGTTGAGACGGCGCGGATTTCGCAGACTGGGATTCCGGCGTTTCAAGAAGTACCGCCCGGTCGTCGTGTCGATGAACCAGTTCTCGTTTACGTACCCGTGTTCAACGCGCTTGCACGACAGCAACTCGCCCAGATCGTAGTGCGTGAGGAGATCCGCAATCTCTTCCCCGGTCACGGTGGTTCTTGTGGTCCTCAAACCCCGCCTTACTGGTCCGACTCCCGCAGCTTGTAGCGTTGAATCTTCCCGGTTGCCGTCTTGGGCAGCGCCGGCACGAACTCAATCCAGCGGGGATACTTATAGCGCGCGATGCGCTCCTTCACAAACAGCTTCATCTCCTCCGCCAGCTCGTCCGAAGGGGCGAACCCCGACTTCAGTACCACGAAGGCTTTCGTCTTGACCAGCCGCTCGGCGTCCTCGGCGCCCACCACGCCGCATTCCAGAACGGCCGGATGCTCCATCAGCGTGTTTTCCACCTCCACTGGCGAGACCCAGATGCCGCCCACCTTCAGCATGTCGTCGGAGCGACCCTGGTACCAGAAGTAGCCATCCTCGTCCTGGCTGTACTTGTCTCCGGTCCGAATCCACTCCCCGATGATGGTTTCCTTCGTTTTCTGATGCTTGTTCCAGTAGTAAGCGCAGGTGGAATCGCCCTTGATCAGCAGGTCGCCGATTTCGCCGGCGGGCACGTCATTGTCTTCTTCGTCAACTATGCGGGCCTCGTAGCCGGCCACAAGCTCGCCGCTGGCGCCCGGCTTTACCCGCCCCTGTCGGTTCGAGATGAAGATGTGAAGAATCTCCGTGGAGCCGATGCCGTCCAGGATTTCGACCCCGAAACGGTCATACCAGCGGTTGTAGAGGGCCGGCGGCAACGCCTCGCCGGCGGACACACACAGCCGCAGGCTGCTGGTATCGAATCGCTCCTGGGCATCTGGCACGGCTAGCATGGCGGCGTAGGCTGTCGGCACACTGTAGAAAATGGTCGGCTTGTATTGCTGGATGATCTCGTAGAACTTCACAGGATCAGGCTTGCCCGGGTAGAGAATCGTCGAGGCGCCCACTCGGAAGGGGAAATACATGGCATTGCCCAGCCCATAGGCAAAGAACAGCTTGGCCACGGAGAAGGTGCGGTCGTCTTCGTCGATGGCCAGCGTTGGACTGGCGTATAGGTCGGAGCAGAAGAGCATGTCGTGCTGCAGATGTACGGCTCCCTTGGGGAAACCCGTGGTACCGGAGCTGTAGAGCCAGAAACAGGCATCGTCCTTGCTCATGAGCTCGGCCTCCAACTCGTCGGAGGCGTTGGCCACCAGGTCGTGGTAGGCCAACTGATCTGCACTGCGAGGCTCGCCGACGACCACGATCTGCTCCAGGTAGTGGAGTTGGTCCTGGATCGGCTCGATCTGGTCCAGGAGTGGCTCGCTGATGATCAGCGCCCGCGCCCGGCTGTCGTTGAGCAGGTACTCGTAGTCAGGCGGCTTGAGCAGGGTGTTGGTGGGGATGGGAACAGCGCCCATTTTGATGGCCCCAAAGAAGCTGAAGACGAACTCCGGGCAGTCCAGCAAGAGGAGCATCACCCGCTCCTCCATGCGCACCCCCATCTCCTTGAGCATATTGCCGGTGCGGTTGGTCATGGTCAGGACGTCGTTGTAGGTGTAGGTGGAGCCGTCACCCACGTAGTAGATGGCGACCTTGTCGCCGCGCCCGGCCTCCACGTTGGCATCCACGAAATAAGTGGCCGCGTTCATGCGATCGGGCAGTTCAACCACGGGTGTAGACACGATTCTTCCTCCTCTCCAGAGATTAGAGATTGGGTATTGGGTATTGGGTATTGGGTATTGGGTCTCCAATATCCAATACCCAATACCCAATATCTAAATACCCCGTTGACACGATAGGCTCGTTTCTGAACTCTTCGTCAATTCCTTTGTCCGTTCCGCATCCCCTCCAGCACGCGCCGCACATGCACCGGCACCATCTGCGAGCGGTAGTAGAGGGTGAGGTCGGTGTTGTCCAGGGGGCGGGCCGGCTTGCGGCACAGGGCTGCAGCCTCTTCGATCACCTCGTCGGTGAGGGGCTGGCCGGCCAGCACTGCTTCAGCGGCCTTCACGCGCACCGGGAAACTTTCCACCGCTCCTAAAACAACACGCGGATCGACCACGCGTTGCGCCTCATCCAGCTTGAAAGAGATGGCCACCCCAAGAATAGGGAAATCCCATGCGCCGCGCCGGCGCAGCTTGAAGTAGTGCGACTTCCGGCCATCCGCCGGCGGCAGGAAGATGTCGGCGATGATCTCGTCGTGGCGCTTGCCGGCCACGTAGTCGATCCCCTCGGTGCCGAAGAGGTCGGCGACGGAGATGGTGCGCTCGCTGGCCGCGCTCACCAGCCGCAGCGTCGCGTCCAGGGCGACGAGCACCGGCGCCGTGTCGCTGCTGGACACGGCCCAGCAGCGCGGGCTGCCGGGTGCGACCCAGCAGGTGTCGCCGTCCTTCTTCAGACAGTAGTTGATGGACCTGCGCCAGTGCTCGGTCTGGTCGTAGTAGGTGCAGCGCGTATCGACGCACAGGTTGCCGCCGATGGTCGCCGCATTGCGGATGGGCGGCGAGGCGACGTAGCCGGCGGCGGTGGTGAGGGCGGGGTAGTCGGACGCCAGCCGGCGGTTCCGGGCCAGGTCGGCGATGTGGGCCATGGGGCCGATGCGCCACGATCCGCGTCCTGAGGTCCCTCCTGAGCTTGTCGAAGGGCTTGTCGAAGCGTGGTCCTGAGCTTGTCGAAGGGGGCCGTCCTCGCCGTGTCCTGAGGACCCTCCCGAGCTTGTCGAGGGGTTTATCGAAGGGCGCCGCCGCACGCCGTACAGTTCCCGCACGCCCCGTAGGCCGATGACGTGCTCCGGTGTCATCTGCCGGCGCTTCATCTTGGGGAAGAGGTCCGTGCCGCCGGCGACGACCATCGCGTTCGCGCCATGTTCAGCCAGCAAGCTGCACGCCTCATCGAGGCTGGTCGGGGTGTGATAGGTGAATTCTGGAAGTCGTAGCATTGCCTCTTCTCTCCCTGGATTTGCGCGGCAACACTACAACGGATTTAGAAAGGAACGGATTCCTACTCGCTTGACCCATCCGTTTGATTCCAAATCCGTTGTAGTGCTCACGCACGCTCCAGCACCATCCCCGCCGCGTGCGCCGGCGCCATCTCCGGATCGGTCTCCAGGCTGGGTGGCTCTTCTCGGATAGGCTCCGGATACGGGATGTCGGGGAAGCTGGCCGGCCCGTAACGCGGCTCTTTGCCCTTGCGACCCGCTTCCAGTGCCTTGAGAATCTTGTCGGGCGTGATGGGTGTCTCGTCGATCCGTACGCCGAGCGCGTCAAAGATGGCGTTGGCGAGGGCCGGCGCGACGGGGAGCAGCGGACCCTGGCCTACCTCTTTGGCCCCGTAGGGACCGTTCGGGTCGAAAGTCTCGACCAGGAAACTTTCGACTTCGGGCATCTCCAGGAACGTGGGGCTCTTGTAGTCCAGCATGGACGGAATCTCGTGCAGGCCGAGCCGGTATTTCTGCTCCTCCATCAACGCCTCGCCCAATCCCATGTAGACCGAGCCCACGATCTGCCCCTCGACCAGCACCGGGTTGATGGCACGCCCGATGTCGTGGGCGAGCCAGACCTTCGGGATGTGGATCCAGCCGGTCTCTTCGTCCACCTCCACCTCGACGACGGCAGCGGAGTAGGAGTAGGCCGGCGTGGGTCCGACACCGCTGCCCTTGTAGCGTCCGGGCGTGCTGGGCGGGGTGTAGGACCCAACCGCGCCCAGCGTGCCAAATCTCGCTTCGGCCAGTTGCGCCGACTTGTCGAAGGGCAGGCCGACGCCGGGGTCGTCCCGCAAGACGACACGCCCGTCAGCAAACTCGACGGCATCCGGTGTGGCGCCGAGTTCCTCGGCCACCACCTCAGCGATCTGTGCGCCGACCTTGCGTGCCGCATCGATGGCCGCGTTGCCGGTCATCAGGGTGACACGGCTGGAGTACGAGCCGAGATCGACAGGGGTCAGGTCCGTGTCAGCCGTCACGACGGCGATGTCAGCCGGCGACAGGCCGAGTTCTTCGGCGACGATGTACGCCAGCACGCTGGTCGATCCCTGGCCGATATCCGTGGAGCCACAGAAGACGGTGACGCCGCCTCCGCGATCCACTTTGAGCTGCACGCCGCTGTGGGGCATCTTGTTCCAGTAGATCGGCAGGTTCGCGCCGCTCAGGTAGCTGGAGCCGGCAATGCCCAGGCCACGCCCGCGCGGCAGCGCGCCGTACCCCTCGCGGAACCCCGACGCCTCTGCCACCTTCCCCAGACACTCGCCCAGCCCGATGGTGGTGATGCGCAGCTTGTTGGCCGTCTGCGAATACGGCTCGCACAGGTTGCTGAGTCGCCACTCCAGCGGGTCCCAACCCATGTCATGGCAAATCTTGTCGATGTGAATCTCCAGGGCGAATCGGGGCTGTGGGGTGGCATGACCGCGCTTTGGACCGCACGGCGCTTTGTTGGTGAAAACCCGCGCGCCCTCAAACTTGTAGCGCGGCATCTTGTATGTGACGGTCTGAAGCGCGCCGGTATAGTAGGACGCCGCCACGCCATACGAGCCGTACGCACCGCCGTCCAGGCAGGTCCGCAGGTGGTGAGCGGTGATCTCGCCCGTCTGCTTGACGCCCGTCTTGAGCCACATCAGCACCGGGTGACGCCCGCGGTGGGCGTAGAAGACTTCTTCGCGGGTGAGGGCGATCTTGACAGGCCGGCCTGTGATCTGCGAGAGCTTGCAGGCGATGATCTCGTGGGCAAAGGGATCGGTCTTGCCACCGAAGCCACCGCCCGGCGGTGTGGCGATGACGCGGATGCGGCTGGGAGGCATCTCGAGCACCCTGGCGAGAGCGCGATGGACGTAGTGGGGGACCTGCGTGGACGACCACAGCGTGAGCTTGCCGTCGGGGTGCGCCTGGGCCAGCGCAGCGTGCTGCTCCATCGGCAGGTGTGTGGTGCCCTGGTAGAAGATGACATCCTCGCGGATGTAATCTGCCTCGGCGAGGCCCTCCTCCATATCGCCGAACTCCAGCGAGATGAACTTGTGGATATTCCCCTGGGCGGCGTATTCGTGGATTTGCACTTCCGAGTCGGCCAGCGACTCCTCGATGCTCATGAAAGTGGGAAGCGGCTCATATTCCACGTCGATCAACTCGATCGCCTTCTCCGCCGTCTCCTCATCGATCGCGGCCACGGCTGCCACCGGGTCGCCCACGTAGCGCACGCGGTCCTGGGCCAGCGCCGTTTCGTCCTGGGAGACCGGCAGAATGCCGAATTTGACGGGCAGGGCTTCGCCCGTGATCACGGCATGAACCCCCGGCAGCGCCTCCGCTCTGGAGGTATCGATGCTCAGAATCTTCGCGTGCGTCATCGTCGAGCCGAGGATTTTGCCGTAGAGCATGCGCGGCAGCGCCAGGTCGTCGGCAAATTTCTGTTGGCCGGTGACCTTCTCCAGCGCATCCACCTTCACCAGCGGCTGCCCGACCACGGACGTTCCACGGATCAGGTGGGAGTTGAAGTTGGTTCTGTTTTTCGTCTCATTCCTCGCCATGGTTCACTCCTTGGCTTAAGAACGCGGAT
>JBHHXF010000181.1:0-7236 GCA_046756905.1 Anaerolineae bacterium
TGTGCTCGCGCTCACCGTGAGTCTGACGCTGTTCGCTGCAAGCGATTCGGTTTGTAGTGACCGCTTTAGCGGTTCAACACCGACAGGAACGACTGAAGCATGTCCTGAGCTCGGCCGAAGGGTCGTTACTACGGTTGATGAGACATGGGATGGCTGTGCTGCCAAGCCGGCGACCCCCAACGTCAAAAAGAGCCCAGCCGTCGTTACCAGAACCAGCAGTACGCGCTGCAATGCACACCAGGGTACTGCTGTCTCCCGGATTCCAACCCGTCGATCATCAGGCATAGCGGGTGTTGATCTCCTTTTGGTGTTGACGTAAGCGTCAGGTGACCGGCACTTCCAACCAGTTTTCATTCGACAACCGTCTCTACTAACCTGGTTGTGCTCACTTTAGGTCAGATTTCGCAAGTGCCGGTCACCTTATGCGCCTGTTCTTGAGACTGGCTGAACGGTTGCGTGCTGACGAATGCTTACCTGTTCAAACGTAAAACACCACAGAACCGTTTGTCGTGGTTTCAGCGCAAACGGACAATTGCCCCTCCCCTCCGGCCCTGTATCAGGCAAAGAGGGGCGGGGCAATGATGATCAAGCTATGAGACTGCTCAAGACAAGCTTGAGTAGCTCGTGCCGTTTCTTACCAGTCGGTATTCTTCAGTATCAGTTGTAGCAGGAAGCGGTATGGGACTACCCGGGTCGTCGCCCTCAAGTCCAGTGCTGTGCCCATGCCGTCATCCACCGTCGCGGTGTTCGTGATCGTATCGAAATCGCCAACGACCTGGACCGAGAATCCAAGTTCCGCAATCCCGCGTGCCGGCAGTTGCCCTGTCCAGCTCAAGGTCCCGGTGCCTTCGTCGAACCGGATTGGCCCACCGTAGCTCGCCTGACCCGATCCGGCAATGAATATCACACCGGCCGGCAGCGGATCGGTGAAGGTGACATCGGCTGACGCGTGGCCGCTGTTGACTATGCGCACCATGTAGTTCAACGCTGCACCCTGGCCGACCATGGCTGGCGCTTGCTTCTCAGAGCGGCTGAGGTCGGGGGCGATGATCTGCACAGTCACCGAGCGAGTGATAGATGGATGTAAGCCGTCAGTGATCGTCGCAGTGTTGACGAGAGTGTCGCCGTCTGCGAGCGGCGGTACGACGTCCACGCTGAACTCAAAGGTGACCAGGTCGCCGGCGGGGACCGTGCCCTGCCAGCGGACCTCTTTCAGGTCGGGATCGTAGAACGCGCCGCCTGTGGCGCTGCCATCGACGTAGGCGAGGGATTGCGGCAGCCGGTTTACCACCAGGGCTTGGGCGGCGTCGGCCGTGCCGGCGTTGGGAATGGTGAACCGGTAGGTCAGCCGGCCACCTGGTTCGACCTGGTCGAGGTTCGCCTGCATGATCGCGCCGGACAGGTCCACGGTGTTAACTTCGGTCTTGGCTTCAAGCTCAAGCTGGTTGCCAAGGCTGTCCTTGACCACGGCTGTATTCACGACCACCGACTCCGGTGGCACTCCTTCGTCGATCTCGGCCTGGAAGCGAATCTGTTCTTTGCCCGTGGGGGGCGCGATGCGCACGGCCAGACCATCGTGTATATAGAGCTCATTGTGTGCGACCGTGATGCCCTCAGATCCATCGGCATTCTGTATTCCGATTGTGGCTTCATCACTGCGGTTGGGGTCCATATCCTTGTATTGATAAAGGATAGTCCCGTCGGAGTGTAGGATTGCCTGGAAGGTATATGGGCCGCCTTGCGCCAGGTGCGGAACGTCGACCCAGGAGATCACGAGGGTGTTGACGTGGTCCGTCCAGTAGTAGATCTCGCCGCCGGCGCGCATATCCAGGTCATCCCAGAAGATGGCCATCATGTTGCCTGGTGTGCGATCCGGGTCGGGTGAAGGGAGTTCGGTATTGCTGAAGAAGGCGGCCGCGATCGGACTGAAAGCAGCAAAGCCGTTGGTGCTCACATAGAACTGACTGAAACTGTCCTCGAAGAATGGAAAGTCGAAGCCGATAGGGAAGGGGCCGGCGCTGTTGTCGTCCCCAAGACTCCACTGGTCTCGCAGCGGCTCGCCCAGCGTTTCAGCCCGATCGTCCCAAGCATATTCGGGCCCGCTGTCAGTGTCGCTGTCGTCCCAGACGTAGCCTTCGCCCCGGGCCGGCAGCGTCCCCGACCACCGCACCGTGTCCTCGGTCGGATCATAGGTTGCGTTCTCGCTCAAGCTGCCAGGCACAAAGGTGAGATACTCTGGCAATTGGTCGGTGACGTTAATTTCCGAGATTGCGACCGGGCTGTTGTTCTCAATGCGAATCGTGTAGTTGAGCACGTCGCCTGAACGCGCCTCCTTGCGGTCTACTAGCTTGACCGAGCGTGAAAAGTCGGGCTGGATGACCGTCGTCGTCGCAACAAGGTCCAAGAGCGCACCACCATCACTTTGGCAGGGCTCAGTGCAAGCATCTACGGTAGCCGTGTTCCTGATTTCTGTGCCGAAAGGCATATCCGGGGCAACCGCTACAGCGAAGGCCACTCCATGGCTATCGCCGGGAAGCATCGAACCGCTCCACACAATCGCATTCGAGCTACTGTCGAAGGAAGCGCCGCCCGTCACGCTGCCGGCCTGATACTGCGTACCGCTCGGAATCGGGTCGGTCACGGTTACGGCGGCCGAGACCTGGCCGGCGTTGACCAGACTCAGGGTGTATGTGAAGGTTCCACCCGGTAGAGCAATCTCTGGCGCCTGCTTGCTTGAGGCAGTCAGATCGCTGACGTTGGCCTGAGTAGTGGCAGTGAGGGTTGTGATCTGGCCATGTCCATCGTCGACCTGGGCCGTGTTGGTGATTACACTGCCGGGGGCAAGATCGTCATTCACTCTCACGGCGAAAGTGATGACCGGCGGGGGCACAGGTGGTTGGGGTGGCCTTATCTGGATGGCCAGTCCCCCGTGGGCGTACTCTTCCTGGTACGCGATGGTAAGCCCCACACTTCCGTCGCTGTTCTGAATCCCGATGGTGGCACTGTCTACAGGTGAACCAAGCGCCTGATACTGGAAGATGATCTCTCCGTCGGCCTGAAGGATTATCTGGAAGGTATATGGCGATGATCCACCGAAGCGAGGTACGTCTACCCAACTAACCACCAGGGTGTCTACGTTGTTGCTCCAAGTGTAGATGGTGCCCTGGGCCGACAAGGTGAGGTCGTCCCAGAATGGCGCTATCAGGTTGCCCGGCGCCTCGGTCGATGGCAGGGCCACATTGCGGAATGGGGCATTGTCAGTGGTAAAGCTCAGGAACCCGTTAGATGCCACTCGGAAGGTTGTGAACTCTTCATCAAAGAAGGGAAATGTGAAGCCGATAGGGATGTCAACTGAAATGGTGTCGTCTCCAACGTCAGCCACCGGCGCGCCCTGTTGCTCTGCCCTGTTGTCCCAGGCGTAGGCGGGACCGCCGGCCGTATCGCTATCGATCCATGTGTATGGCGCGCCTACCGGGGCGGCCGCCGGCACGTCACCCGTCCATTGGATCGTGCGACCTACGGGATCATAGGTCGCTCCCCCGGTCACGCTGCCTGCAACGTACGCGGTTTCAGGCGGAATTGAGTCGATTACACTGGCATCAGTGGCAGTGATGGCGCTGGAGTTGATCGGTTGGATGGTGTAGGTCATGACCTCGCCGGATGAGACTCGCTCTCTGTCGACCGCTTTCACTGATCCCGACAGGTTGGGACCGAGGACCAGAGTCGACGCTGTGGCTTGGAGCTGTAAATCACCCACCTCCGCGCTGACGGTGTTGGTCACAACCGTATCGCCGGCCAGATTGTCGCTGAGGTCGGCCTGGAACGTGAAAAGAGCGCTTTCTCTCGCCGGGACGCTACCGGTCCATTCGATTGTACGGCGGTCGGGGTTGTACACCGCCCCGCCAGTAGCTGTACCGACCACGAATTCCACTTCACCTGGCAGCGGGTCAACCAGCGTCGCGTTTTCAAGCGGGATGCCGACACTGTTTTCCAGGGTCACGGTGTAGGTCAGGCGCTCGCCTACACCGGCCTGGGGTTTATCAACGGACTTGGTGAGGACCGGCCGGCTGAGCCAGGTGTATGCATTGGCCATAGCAGTCGCCAGGTCTTCGCGCGGGCCGGCAGTCTCCGCCGAAAAGCCGAGATACACCACACGATAATTGCCATCCTGCACCTTGATGCCGGCCGCACTGCCGTTGCCATACGTGAAAACCGTCTGAGCCTTATCGTCGGCGGGTCCAATCTCGTCTGGCGAGAAACCTCGGTCGGAGCGCTTGTAGGCGTATACAGTGTCAAACTCCAGTTGAATGCCGGCCATGATGTCATCGTCGTTGCCGACGATCCTGCTGCTTCGAGGTGCACTATTCGAGCTGTAACGAGCGTGCAGTAGATCCGTGTAGTACGGCATGATTGTGGGATTGCTGGGATTGCCACCGCCGTCCAGGAAGCCGATGTCCTGTCCCGTCAACAGGAGCCGGCCACCCTGTTGGAGATAGCCGGTGAGCGCATCCACCATAGCCGTGTCTTCACGTTGCAAATCAATGGTCCCAGGGGAGGTCCAGGGGTGCACCCACACCACGATGTCGTAGGCCGACAACTCCTCTGTTGTGGGAACGCTGTCGGTGATTGTGATGGCCCGGGTATCGAAGGGCACGCCGGCCTTCTCCAGGGCGTATGCGTAGTAAAGGCTGACGTTCTCGCCGAACCATTGGTCAGCGTCAACGAGTAGGGTAGAGGGCGCCGGCGTGAGCACAAAGGTCTGCCCGGTGTGTTCGCCAACTGTCACCGTTACCTCGGCCGTTGCGGTGCGATAGCCGGCGGCTGTAACGCGGAGCGTGTGGACGCCAGCGGGTAGATCAATGCTGTACGTCGCTTTACCATCCATCTGGGCTGTAATCGGCGTGCCCACTACCTCCACTATCGCCGGTATCGGCAGGCCGTCGGCTGTTCTTACCTGACCGGCAACCGTTCCGGTGGGCAAGCGTTTCAGCTCTATGTTCCGAAGTGTCAGGAAGCCGGCCACCACCTGGATGTTGCCAATGGTCGCCGGCTGGTATCCAAAAGCCTGTATCTCGACGGCATAGCGACCCTGTGGCACAGAAACGGAGAATTCGCCATCGCTGGCGCTGCGGGTGGTGAACTGGTCTTCCGGGCTGGTGGTGGATGTGCCGGCGATTTGCGCCGAGGGGATTGGGGTCCCTGATTCGCTGTCGCTCACGAACCCGTAGATCTTTCCGCCTGTCATTGCCCAGACTGTGGCTCGATAGGCATCAATTCGGCCGGCGCCGGCTACATTATCCGGGCCAGGCGCGCCGAGATCGACAGCCGTCAACGCCAGCAACTGCTCCAGGTCGTCGATGCCGGGTACCGGGTCGGCGCGCTGAAGTGTCACACCATCAATCGTCGGGACGGTCTCTGTCGCCAGCTTGTCAGACGCCTCGCGGGCCGCTTGGAGCATTAGAGCGATAGACCCCGACACGTGCGGCGCAGCCATGGAGGTGCCCGCAATGCTTGAATATGTGTTGCCTGGAATACTAGAGCGGATCAGCCGGCCCGGCGCGCTGAATTCCGGTTTCACCTCATCCCAGAAGGATGGCCCCCGGCTGCTGAAAGATGCGATTACGGGGTCCGGTTCTGTGGCTCCGACGGCGATGCTCTCGGGGAAAGATGCCGGGGAACCGATGGTCCCGTCACCCTGCTCCCCACTGTTGCCGGCCGAGAAGACGGGCACGATGCCAGCGGCGCGCAGCGCCTGCACGTCGGAGTGGAAAGTCACGTCGGCGCCGTTGGAACTGCCCCAGGAGTTGTTGACAACGTCGGGGGCCTTGGTGGGATCAGGGTCCTCGCCATTCAGGTCGGTGGGGGCAAGTATCCACTGGAAGCCCTGGTGAATCCACACATCGGTGGTGTCTCCGCTGTCAGTAAAAATCTTGGCGGCAATCCACTGAGCGCCCGGTGCAACGCCGATCTGCAATCGCTGTCCGATTTCGTCCACTCCATCGCCCACCATCGTCCCCATGGTATGCGTGCCATGGTTGTGGCCATCGCCGGGGCTTTGCGGATAGGAGCCGGTCAGGTCAAACCAGTTGTAGTTGTGATCGCCATCCTTGCCACGATATTTGTCCCGCAGTGCGTTGTGCTGCCAATCTACGCCCGTGTCCATATTAGCGACAACGATGCCCTGGCCGGTAATGCCCAGATCTTCCCAAACCTTGTTAGCACGGATGCGCTCAATGTTCCACAGCAGTGTCTGTGGCCGGGGTGTATCCAGGTCACCTGTGATCGGATCAGGGAGGTGCAGAACGTGATTTGCCCGAATCTTGACTACATCATCCCGCTGGGCGATCTCGGCAAGGGTCTTGCCATCACCTGTGACGGCCACACCGTTGAAGACCCAGAAGGGAAGGATGTCGCGGGCATGGCCGGCCTGGACTTGCTTATTCAATAATGCCAGGATGTCTCGCTGGGAGCGCTCCGCCGTGTTCCGAAGCGTATCGACCACCGCGCGCCGGCGCGCGGCCAGGGACTTCACGCTGCTGGCGGCGGATAGATCAGCCTGGTCTCGTAGATAGACGATGAAAGTTGCCTGGCCCTCTTCGATGATTTCCCGCAAGAGCTGCGGCTCGATCTTCGCCAGAGCAGCCGGCGGAAGCTTGGGGAAGTCAGAATTCGAACCCTTCGACAAGCCGTCGTGGTGAGCCTGTCGAACCATCAGGACGTCGCTCTGGGCGACGTTTCGGATACTTCGACAAGGCTCAGTACAAGTTTCGGATTTCGGAAATAGCGAGGCAGCACTAACGAAAAGCAATAGGAGTACCGACAGAACGACGGCTGCTACGCGGCCTAAGCGGCGAGAATCCATTAGTTTGTCTCCTTGTTTGGCGAGTTTTCAATCAAATTGGCCGATTTGCGACCGGATACTTTTTCAGAAACCAGGTTTTTCGTTGCTTGAAACTGACAGAGTATGCCTCTAAGACGCTCTGCGATGCCTGTCCGGTCGGGTTTGCAATCGAAAAACCTGGTTTCTGAGCCTCCTTATGAAAAGTGTCCGGTAGTGAGTGGCCGAACGGAGCCGACCAGCATATCAACTACGACCGACGAACAGCCCATGCCCGGCGTATCATACGCAACATGTTTTACCACTGGCACATGAAAAAGTCAAAAGGGCGAGGCAGGCCTCGTCCTGAGGCTCGGCCCGAAGGACCGGAATGATTGTAGGGGCGAGGCAGGTCGGAG
>JBHHXF010000182.1:0-7235 GCA_046756905.1 Anaerolineae bacterium
GAAGGTCTCTTTGATCGCCGAAGGTCTCCTGACCGAGGCAACGAAAAACGATGAATGATGAACGATGAATTCCGCATTCAGCATTCCGCGTTCAGCATTTGCTCTGGGCTCGGTCGGGAGACCTATGCCCAACACAGGGTCGGAAGTGGGCGCATACAAAACTTGGGGGAGCTTCGCAAGTCAAGACCTCGGAGGTCTCCATGAAGCCTGTTTCGGCCTCAAAACCCGCTCCAGCCAGTGCATTTGGCAGGAAAAATCGCCGTGTAGACCTACGAGGTCTGGTCCTCCCCCCACTCGTAAATGAGCACGTCGGAAGTTGTTGAAAGGATGCGGAGATGTGGATGTCAACAGTTCGATGGAGCATTGTTATGAAGGGTGTACAACGGGCTCTCTGGTCAGTATTGTCTTCACGCCGGCTTCCTCTGATCACCGCCACGATCCTGGGGGCGGCGGTCGTCGCTGCCGGAGCGGATAGCACGATCATCGACTTTGCTGCACAAGACCCCGACCTCCTGATTTCTGGTGTTGCGGCCAACGCGAGCCTCGGCGCAGACATAGCTGTGGGTGATCTGGACGGGGACGGCGCCGAGGACCTCGTCATCGGCGCGCCGTGGGCTCATCGGAACGGGGCCGAGCAATTTGCCGGTCGTGTGTACATCTTCTTCGGCGGGCAAGAGCGGCCGGCCTCTCTTAGCGTCAGTAGCGCCGATGTAACGATCATCGGCGCGGCGGCCAACGATGGAATCGGCGGCGGCCTTTTTGAGCGCCAGCCAGGGACCATTGCCATTGGCGATCTGAATGACGATGGCCTTGATGATCTAATCTTGGGCGCAGCGGACGCGCAAGGGCGATCCGGTGAGGTGCGTGTCATATTCGGTCGAAGCCGGGGTGAATGGGAAGCTGCCGCGACATTCGATCTGGCACAGACGCCCGGCGATATTCTCATCTCGGCGGGTAGCACTCGCTCCTGGCTCGGCACGACGGTGGCGGCCGGCGACGTCAATGGCGACGGCATCGCGGACCTCGTTGCCGGCGCGCCAGGCGCCGACGGCCCTCAGGGAGATCGGCGGGATGCAGGGGAGGCATACGTTTTCTTTGGCCGGCAATCCTGGCAGCCGAATACCCTTGTGGCTGAGGATGACGCAGATGTGCGGATTGTCGGCGTGGAGCGGGATGATCTTCTTGGCAGTGGTCTGGCAGTTGGCCAACTCGGCGGCAGTGAAGTCGCTGATCTGGCGATCGGCGTTCGAGGTGGAGACGGGCCGGCGAATGATAGGGGCACAGCGGGAGAAGTGTACGTTCTGTTCGGCGCGGCAAGCCTGGGCGGAACATACGACATGGCGGCGGTTACGGCTGACTGGATGATCTATGGCGCTGACAATCTCGATGAGGTGAGTCGCTACATCGCGGTTGGTGATGTGAGTGGCGACGGGCAGCCCGATCTGGTGATAGGCGTTGTCGGCGGCGACGGTCCCGACAGCGGTCGGATGGATGCCGGCGAGGTGGCTGTTTTGCTCGGGCCGAGAACGACTGGCACGGTCAGTGATCTGGCCAATGGGGCTGACTTTACTCTGTATGGCCGGCAGGGCAGCACGTCTCAGCAACCCGGTGGCCGGCTGGGGGATAGCGTGGCGCTGGGCGATTTCAGCGGAGATGGCGTGCTGGATGTAGTAGCAGGGTCGCGGATGGGCAATGGCTTCAATGGCGCGCACCCAGATACGGGCGAGGCATACGTTGTCTTTGGCGGGAATCTGCCCGCATCGGTTGATCTCATCTCCGAAGATGCGGACATTGCCGTCTATGGGCGTGATAATGGGGATATGTTGGGGCGGGTGGCAGCCGGCAATCTGGACAGCATCTCGCCTGCTGACCTGGCTCTCGGCGCCCGGGGGGCTGATGTGGCTGATGGAAGCACGCTCGCGGACGCCGGCAAGGTGTTCGTCGTGTATCGACAGGTGATCGAGCCAACACCCACGTCGACGACCCCGCCGCCAACGCCTACGTTCACCCTGACGCCAACAGCTACGACGACGGCGACAGTTACACCGACACCGGCAGTGTGGGACTATCTGCCGCTGATCTTAAGGAACCAGTAGAGCCTTGTTGAGGAATGTACGAGGAGTAGAGGTTTTGGAGGGATGGTTGGAATTGTAAGACGATTCGCTGTGATACTGATTATCGTAGTTGTCCTATTGTTGCCTGTAGTCTGGCGCACGCTGGCGGCCGTGCTGATTGACCTGAGACTGTCCGGCGCCGTCAATGTCGTGCTCTATGGACAGGAAACAGAGGACTTTTTCGGGACAGACCTGGCCGCCGGCGATATCAACGGCGACAACCAGGCCGATCTCGCGGTCGGTGCTTATCTTGCTGATGGACCTAACAATTCGCGGAACGGGGCCGGCGAGGTCTACGTATACTTTGGACAATCAACCGAGGGCTGGGCCGCCGACGACCTTCAGCCCGATACGACCATCTACGGAGCCGCGGAAGGCGATCTGTTAGGCGGTGATATGTTCAAGGAGCCTGGCCACATCGCCGTGGGCGACCTGGACGACGACGGTGTCGGCGACCTGATCGTGAGTGCCCCCGAGCACGGTCGAGGGAACTCGACCAATATGAGCCGGGGACGAGTTTGGATTATCTGGGGACGGGAGAGCTTCCCCCAGGAGATTGATCTGGCATCCATCCCGCCCGAACTCGAGGTGACGACTGTTTCGGCTGTGGCTCGCGATTTTCTGGGAGCTGCGCTGGCTACGGGTGACTTCGATGGGGATGGCATCGACGACCTGGCCATGTCGGCGCCGCTGGCCAGCGATGTCTCACGATTCCACTGTGGTAAGGTGTACGTGTTGTTCGGTGGCAGTCATTTGCGCAACCGCGATATTCAGTTGAGTGATGTTCCCGAAGAAGTGACGCTCTTCACTGCCATCGGCAGCGATGCCAACACGAAGCTCGGCAGCTATCTCGCCTTTGGCAGGCTATCCAGCGACGCCATCGATGATTTGGCCGTCGGCTCTGAGTTGGCCGGCGGCATGCAGATGGGTACCGTGCACGTTCTTTTTGGGGGAGCGGACCTTCGGGGAGTCACCTGGGACCTCATGTCTGATCCGTCGGACTGGTCGGCCATCGGTGAAGCTGAACTGGATCAGTTGGGGCGCTCACTGGCGACAGGCGATGTCAACGCCGATGACCGGGTTGACCTGCTCATGGGTTCGCCTACTGCGGATGGGCCGGCTGGTGTCAATGCCGGCCAGCTGATCGGGATTTTTGGCGATCTCAAACAAGATGCGATCCGAGATTTGGCCACAACCCCAGGTGATTTGACGGTCTATGGTCCCCAGGGCGGCGTGGATGATCAGGCCTGGTTGGGCGAATCCGTGGCTGTCGGCGACTTCAATGGAGATGGCGTGGATGACTTGCTTACAGGCGCACGCCAGGCCAACGGATTTGATACCCGCGACCGAGGCGAATCGGGGATTGTTTACATGTTCTACGGCGGGGAGGATCTGGAAGGTGCTCGCGATTTGCGCCAGGTGTCGGCCGACGTTACGTTGGTGGGTGCGTATGCTCGAGACTTTACGGGCTATGTCACCGCCGGCGACGTCACCAGCGACGAGATCGACGACATGATCACCAGTGCTACGGATCGAACGAGTCCGACCGCCGGCCAGTTGACGGGTGCGGTCTACATTCTCTTTGGCAGCGAGGTCCCGCCGACGCCCATGCCAACGCCGACCCCCACGCCGACGGCCACACCCACACCCACACCAACACCCACACCCACTGCGACGCCTGTCCCGCCGCGTCGCCTTTATCTGCCGCTCATCTTGCGGAACTACATTGCTGCCCCCGGATGAGGTGCTGGATGATCAGATCGGCCATTGCTTTCTACAACGATCTCCTGGATGACCAGGTGGCAGCGTCCACTCAGGCGCACCTGGAGGCGGCCATGCTGAGCCGGCATCTCAATTTCGGTGGCCGGCCGCTATGCACTGTACTCCGCCCCAATTTCCTCACCACGGAGCAGTACGCCTATCTGGTCCGCGAGTGCGAGATCATCCTGGGAGCGTTCCAGAAGGCGTACGAGGCGCTGATGGCGAATCCCTCGTTACGGGCGCAACTGGACCTCACGGCTGAGGAGGAGGCGCTCATTCACCTGGACCCTGGTTACGCCTCTCCGACCCCCGTTTCCCGCCTGGATTCGTTTCTAAGCCACGACGGCACGCTGCACTTTGTTGAATACAACGCCGAGACGCCGGCCGGCGCCGGCTACGAGGATGTGTTGGCCGAGGCGTTTCTGGGTCTGCCGGTCATGCAGGACTTCATGCGTCGCTACAATGTGCAGAAGATTCCCGTACGCGGCAAGGTTCTAGAGACGCTGCTCGACTGCTACCGGCAGTGGGGTGGGACCGACGAGCCTCGCATCGGGATCATCGACTGGGAAGGTGTGCCGACGACGCCGGAGTTCCACATCTTCCAGCAATTCTTCGAGGCGCAGGGCGTGCCGACCATCATTGCCACTCCGGAAGAGCTCGAGTACCGCAATGGTCAGTTGCGCGCCGGCGATTTCGTGATCAACATCGTATACAAGCGGGTTCTGGCCGGCGAATTGCTGCGCAAGTACGGCCTGAAGCATCCCATCGTGTACGCTGTGCGCGATGGCGCGGCGGTAATGGTGAATCCGGTGCGCTGCAAGCTGCTTCACAAGAAGATGAGCTTTGCGGTGTTGAGTGACGAGGCGAACGCGCGCCTGTTCAGCCGGCGCGAACAGGCGGCCATTGAGGATCACATCCCCTGGACGCGCAAAGTGGAGGAGCGCAAGACCACCTATCGCGGCCAGGAAATCGACCTGATGTCGTTTATTATGGAGCGTCGGGAACGCTTCGTCATCAAGCCGAATGATGAATATGGCGGCAAGGGCGTGGTGATCGGTTGGGAGTCGGAACCTGGCGAGTGGGAGCAGGCAGCAACCGACGCGCTGGAGCAGTCCAGCATTGTGCAGGAGAAGGTCAAGATACACCGCGAGCTGTTTCCGGCGTATGCTGATGGCCGGCTCCACATCGGTGAACGGCTGGTCGATCTGGACCCGTACCTCTTCCAGGGGCGGTCAGTCCACGGCTGTCTGACTCGCCTGTCGGCCAGCACGCTGCTCAATGTGACAGCCGGCGCCGGCAGCGTAGCCCCGACGTTCGTGATTGAAGCAAAAAATGGGATACGGGATGCGTGATACGGGATACGGGATGCGTGATACGGGATGCGGGATACGGGATGCACGCCTGTATCCCGTATCCCGCATCCCGCAAGGAGATAGCGAATGCATCGACCTCCCTCTCTAACTATCGGAATCGAAGAAGAATACCAGATCATCGACCCCGAGACTCGGGATCTGCGGTCCTACATCACGCAGTTCATGGAAGAGGGGCATATGGTGCTGCGGGAATCCCTCAAACCGGAGCTGCACCAGTCGATGGTGGAAGTAGGCACACCGGTTTGCAGAACCGTCCAGGAGGCGCGCGAAGAGCTGGTGCGCTTGAGATCGGTCATTGCCGCACTAGCCAACCGGAGGGGGCTGTGTATCGCGGCCGCCGGCACACACCCTTTTGCCTCCTGGCTGACGCAAGACATTACGCCTTTCGAGCGATACCACAAAGTGGCTGAGGATATGCAATACCTGGCCCGCCGGCTACTCATTTTCGGCATGCACGTGCACATCGGCGTCGAAGACCGAGAATTTGCCATCGACACGATGAACGTGATTAGGTACATGATGCCCCACATCCTGGCGCTCTCCACCAGTTCGCCGTTTTGGATGGGGCGAGACACTGGTCTGAAATCGTACCGCAGCGTAATCTTCGAGGACTTTCCCCGGACGGGCATTCCCGACTCTTTTAACTCGTGGGCTGAATTCGAGGAGTTCATCGATATCCTTGTGAAAACTGGCTCTATCGAGGATGGCAGCAAGGTGTGGTGGGACGTGCGCCCCCACCCCTTCTACCCCACTCTCGAGTTCCGCGTGTGTGACATGTGTACACGGGTTGACGAGGCCATAGCCATTGCTGCCCTTTTCCAGGCGCTGGTGGCCAAGCTGTGGAAGCTGCGCCGGCAGAACATGACCTTCCGCGTCTACCGCCGGCCATTGATAGATGAAAACAAGTGGCGGGCCGTGCGATACGGGCTGGACGGGAAACTCATCGACTTCGGTATTCGCAAGGAATTGCCGGCGCGCGATCTTCTGCGCGAACTCGTGGAGTTCGTTGACGACGTGCTGGATGAGCTGGGGAGCCGTGAAGAGGTTGAGTATGTGTATCACATCCTGGAAGAGGGGGCCAGCGCTGATCGACAGCTTGAGACCTTTCGGGAGACCGGCGATATGAAGGCGGTCGTCGATCGGCTGGTAGCAGAGACCATGGAAGGCTGTGAGGCAGATGTCGACCTGGGTTCGCTGACGTGGGAGCGACACCACGAAGGCAGCACGCCCGTCCCTGCTGTAGCCGGAGATGGAACCCTGCCCTGGACAAAGCCCTAAACACCGATCCGCGATCCCTAAACTGAGTCGTGTCTCTGAGATGAAGCTTTCGGTCTTGATTCCGGTTTACAACGAAGGCGCGAGTGTTGCCGAGATTGTTCGGCGCGTGGCGGCCGTGAAGGTTGAAAAGGAAATCATCATAGTGGATGATGGCTCTGTAGATACCACGCCCGACATCCTGCGCCAATTGAATGTTCAAGACGTGCGGGTGATTCATCACCCGGAGAATCGAGGCAAGGGGGCTGCTATTCGCACAGCGTTAGCCGCCGCGACAGGCGACGCTGTGATCATTCAAGATGCCGACTTGGAGTACGAACCCCAGGATTACGTCCCTCTTCTGGAAGCTTTTGCCGCTGAGCACACCGACGTGGTCTACGGTGTGCGCGATCTCAGGGAACAGCGATTCTACATGCGCTGGGGGAATCGACTGATGACCCTGGTAACCAACTTGTTGTTCGGAACGCACCTTCACGATATGGAGACGTGCTACAAGCTTGTGGATCGCCAGGTGATGCAGGGTCTTGGCTTGCGGAGCAATGGATTCGACATCGAGGGCGAAATCACAGCCAAGCTGCTGGGCTGTGGGCTGCGGATCCGCGAGGTGCCGATCCACTACTATCCCCGCTATGAGGAGAAGAAACTCTCACCCCTGGACGGCATTCCCACTCTCTGGGCGCTTATCAAGTACCGCTTTGGTCTGGGCGAATAG
>JBHHXF010000183.1:0-7227 GCA_046756905.1 Anaerolineae bacterium
GATCCGGCGGGAGCGGCTGAGTGGTAACTTGCGTTCAATAATTGGCGAGGGGAGCATGAGAGCACATTTGATCTACAATCCAGAGGCCGGCCAGCACAACGGCCACCGGCGCGTGCTTGAGACGGTAGCGTTCTTGCGCGAGCAGGGATGGGTTCTCGCCGTCCTAGAAACAAAGCGGCCCGGCGATGTGAACCGCTACGCCGGCCAGGCCGTGGGCGAGGGCGCCGAGGCAGTGCTGGTTGTCGGCGGCAACGGGACCGTGAACAGCGCCGTCAATGCGCTTGTGGGTAGCGACGTTGCGCTGGGAGTCCTGCCAATGGGGACGGGCAACGTTTGGGCGGCCGAGTTGGGCTTGATCCCGACGCCGACTCCCTTCTACCGACCGGACCCCCTGGCAGCGGCGAGGCTACTCGCTGGAGGAGAGCAGCGTTGGATCGATCTCGGACGTGCCACAGCGACGAGAGACGATGGCTCGAAACAGACGCGGCACTTCGTACTGTGGGCCGGCGTGGGGTTCGATGCAGCCGTTGCCCGACTGGTAGAGACCGAATTTCGCCAGGTGAAGCGCCGGCTCGGGCCGTTTTCGTTTCTTGTGGTCGGCATCGACACGGCGCTCCACTACCCGGGCACGCGAGCCACCATTCGATTCGACGGCCAGGTCCTCGAAGAACGGATCGTTCTCGTCATTGTGTCAAACGCGCAGCTCTATGGCGGCGCCGTGCGTCTGTCGCCCAATGCTCGGCTGGATGATGGATGGCTGAACGCCCATATCTTCAAAGGGCAAGGATTGCTCACGCTGCTGCGCCATCTGATAAGTGTCCTGACACGACGCCATCGGCGCGACCCCAATGTGGCGGCGTACGACATCCGTCATATGACCATCGAGACGGCCGAGCCACTGCAGGTTCAGGTTGATGGAGAACCCTTCGGAACGACGCCAATTTCTCTCGAAGTCGTGCCTCGAGCGCTGAAAATTCTGGTCCCACCCGACGTACCACAAGTTCTCTTTTCCGAATCACAGAATATATGAGGCTGAATATGAAATATCTGTACCTACTGTTGGTGTTTGTCCCCATCGCAATCATCGCCGAGCTGTTGCACTGGAACGAAACGGTCGTCTTTGCCACGTCTGCGCTGGGCATGGTTCCCCTGGCCGGCATTCTGGGCGATGCAACAGAGGACCTGGCCGTGTATGCCGGCCCGCGGGCCGGCGGTCTCATCAATGCAACGCTGGGCAATGCCGCCGAGCTGATCATCACCATCTTCGCTCTCAAGGAGGGACTCCTGGAGTTGGTGAAAGCCTCCATTACCGGTTCGATACTTGGGAACATCTTGCTCATCCTGGGCTTCAGCCTGTTCTTGGGTGGGCTGCGCAACGGGATTCAAACCTTCAACCAGCGACAGGCCGGCATCAGTGCCACGATGATGACGCTGTCGGTCATCGCCCTGGGGATTCCGACGCTTTTCGGCACAGCGGTCGGCCAGCGGAACGCCGGGCCAGTTGAGCAATTGAGCATCAGCGTCGCCGTTATTATGATCCTGCTCTACATCTTGTCGCTGGTCTTTTCATTCGTTTCTGATCGGGATGAGCCGGCAAACGACCAAGAGCATCATGAAGCGAAGCGGACCATGTCCATGGCTGTGGGCCTCCTCTTGGTCGCCACGATTTTCATTGCCTGGTTGAGCGAGATACTGGTGGGCGCCGTGGAACCGGTGGTTGAATCGCTGGGCATCACCGAGTTCTTCCTGGGAATCATCATCGTGCCGCTGGTGGGAAATGTGGCTGAGCACCTGGTGGGCGTTCAGGCGGCTGTGAAAAACCGAATGGACCTGAGTCTGGCTATCTCTCTCGGTTCAAGCATGCAGATCGCGCTGTTCGTTGCCCCGCTCCTGGTCTTTGTGAGCATTGCCCTCGGCCATCCGATGGACCTGATATTCAACCCATTTGAGCTGGCCTCCCTGGGCTTTGCTGTGCTGATTGCGGCTCTGATTGCCCTGGACGGGGAGTCCAACTGGCTCGAAGGCGCTCAACTGTTGGCAGTGTATATGATCATCGGCCTGGCATTCTTTTTCTTGCCGGCGTGAGTCTTCGAGCAGAATCAGGCGCGAAGATTGGACATTCCCTGATCTCGCGTGCTATAATTGACCGGTTTGGGGTTAACCAGAGAGAGGGGAACAATGCTAGAGTTTGGAACAACCGAGTGGCTGGAAGCATTGATGAATGAACTAAATGCCAGCGCGGTGTACGCGCGTGCGGCATCAAATTGGGAAGGTGATTTCTACTTCATTGTCACTCCAGAGGGCGACCTCCGGGAGCCTATGTATCTTTATATGGATCTCTGGCATGGCAAATGCCGCGGCGCTCGTGTGGTTGATGATCCATCGGAGGAAACACCCGTCTTTCGCATGAAGGCGACTCCACGAATTTGGAAGAAGGTCGTCACCAAGCAGTTGGACCCCATCCAGGGACTCATGACCCGCCAGATTCGGCTGCAAGGCAACATGATGAAGATCATGAGTAGCGTCAAGGCTGCCCAGGAACTGGTCGAATGTGTTACGCGGGTCCCCACCATATTTCCTGAGTGGATGCCATAGCGAATGTGGTTCTTCAACAGCCCCGAGGTTGTGTACGGCGAGGACGCACTGAGTCACTTGGCCGATATCCAGGGTGGGCGAGCTTTTCTCGTGACAGACCGCACCATGGGCGAACTCGGCTTCGTCGAGCGGGTGGCGCAGGAACTCGCGCGGGCCGGCATCGACGTCCAGGTGTACGATGCCGTGGAACCCGAACCGTCGCTCCAGACAGTTCGCCACGGCGCTGCACTGATGCTCGACTTCGAGCCTGACTGGATTGTTGGTCTGGGCGGCGGCTCGGTGTTGGACGCTGCCAAGGCAATGTGGGTTCTGTACGAGCGACCAGACATACAACCGGCAGCCATCAATCCCATGGAGCGTCTCGGTCTTCGAGAGCGAGCTCACATGATCGCCATTCCCACAACCAGCGGCACAGGCTCGGAGGCGACCTGGGCCATTGTGCTCAGCGATACTGATGCGCAGCGGAAGCTGGGACTTGGGTCGCGGGAGTGCATGCCGGACATCGCCATCCTGGACCCGTCGCTGGCGGCCAG
Organism: Anaerolineae bacterium; assembly: GCA_046756905.1. Classification (GTDB taxonomy): domain Bacteria; phylum Chloroflexota; class Anaerolineae; order Epilineales; family JAANWY01; genus JBHHTZ01. The sequence goes on from JBHHXF010000183.1 coordinate 3,129, forward strand.
GATGCCCCCGCGCCTGACGGCTGACACCGGGATGGACGCTTTGACCCACGCCATTGAGGGCTACACGTCACGCTGGCGAAATGATTTCAGCGACGGCCTGTGTCTGAAAGCGGTGCAGTTGATCTTCGCGTATCTGCCCCGCGCCTATGCCGACGGGGATGACATGGAGGCGCGCGAGCACATGCACAATGCCGCCAGCTTAGCCGGCCTCGGGTTCATCAACTCCATGGCCGGCCTGGCCCACGGAATGGGACATCCACTGGGGGCCGTGTTCAAAGTCCCCCACGGTCGGTCGGTAGGGCTGTTCCTGCCTTATACCATCCAGTTCGCGGCCGATGCGATGGGCCGGCGCTATGCCGATGTGGCGGGCGTCGCTGGTCTGGAGGGTGCAGCCGAAATGGATGGCCCCACACTGTTGGTGCAGGGCATACACAACCTCATGAACGCGATCGATCAGCCAACGACACTGAATGAATTGGACATAAATGTTGAAGAGTTGGATAGGAAGCTACCCAAGCTGGTTTCCGACGCGGAAAACGACTCTCAAACGGTGACTAGCCCTCGAATTCCTTCGGACACTGACCTCGAACGTCTGTACCGCTGCGCGCTGTCGGGCCGGCGGGTTGATTTCTAGCCAGCTCCAGGCGTGCAGTTGGGTCCGTTTTCAAATATCCGCCCCAAGGAGAAAGTGAATTGAGCCGATACATTGTTGTCTTGGCGAGCCTGGTGCTCGTTCTATCCATCTCAGCGTGCAGTGCTCTGGGCGGTGGCAGTACCGGCCAGCCGGCTGCACCGCAGGCATCACAGCAACAGCCGGTGGCGGCGCCAACTCAGCCGCAGCCGGGCGACCAAAGCCAGACAGCGCCCCAAGCGGCGCGACCAACAGCGAAGCCAGAACCAACTGCGCCCTGGCAGCGAGGACCAGATGCGGATAAAGCCCCCGAGTGGGTCCGCACACTAGGCGAATCGGGCATTGAACCTGGCCAGTTGTCCGCGCCAACCAGCGTGGCAGTCGACGCCGATGGGAATTTCTATATTGGCGACAACAAGGGTTTGCACAAGTTTGATCCTGAAGGCAAATATCTGTTGTCCTATGGGCCGGACGGCTATGCCGGCGTCACTTCGGCCGTCGCCATTGGGCCGGATGGAATCATCTACCGCTCTGATCCGCAGGCAGATGTGATTGTGATGTACACGCCGGATGGTGAGGAGGTGGGCCGGCTGGGCGAGCCCGGGTCGGGCCAAGGCCAGCTTGACGAACCGTTCGGCCTCACGTTCGATGAAAACGGCAACTTATACGTGGTGGATCGCCGGAACTTCAGAGTTCAGAAGTTTGACTCAGACGGCAATTTTCTGATGAGTTTTGGGTCGCGAGGTGACAAGAACGGCGAGTTTGTCAATCCAAGGGATGTGGCTGTCGACGCAGACGGAAACATTTATGTGACCGATCAGGTCACGTACATGGTGCAGAAGTTCAGCCCTGAGGGCGAGTTTATCCAGCGCTTCGGGCAGGCCCATGGAGACGAGAACCTATGGCTCGTGCGCGGAATCGCTATTGACGACAGCGGCCACATCTACATCACGGATGGATTGTATGCGCGCGTGCAAGTGTTTGACATGGAGGGCAACTACCTGCTGGAGTTTGGCCTGCCTGGCACAGACCCTGGCAGGTTCACAGATCCAGACGGCATCGTCTTCCACGACGGGAAGCTGTATCTGGTCGACAAAGGCAACGACCGAATCCAGGAATTCGCGGGGCGGTGGTAGCCACGGGAAGGGGGATCATGACTGAGACAACGGCGCAACCAGCGACAAGAGGCATGTACTTTGAGGATTTCGAGGTTGGCTACAACGTTCAGAGCCCCGGCCGAACGATCACGGAGAGCGATGTGGTCATCTTCGCCGGCCTGTCGGGCGACTACAACCAGCTCCACACCGACGAAGTCTACGCCCAGGATGCACAGTTCGGCGCACGAGTAGCCCATGGTTTGCTGGGGCTGTCCATCGCATCGGGCCTGGCTCTGCGACTTGGCTTCATGGAGGGAACGGTTCAGGCGTTCTTGAGCCTGGAGTGGAAATTCCGCCGGCCCATCTACATTGGCGACACGATTCATGTGACGGCTGAAGTGGTAAGTACGCGGGCGATGCGGCGGGCCGGCGGCGGCATCGTTGATTTCGACGTCGCTGTGGTAAACCAGGATGGCGAAACTGCGCAGAAGGGGCAGTGGCGCGTGCTGGTGAAATCCCGTGGTGATGAGTAGGTGGCGGGGATCCGAGAGCGCATTCACACGCTGGCCATACCTACGCCATTTCCGGTCGGGCCGGTCAACGTATACCTGATCGAGGGCGACCCGCTCACGTTGGTCGATACGGGACCGCTAACGAAAGCCGCGCGTGACGCGCTGGTCGGGAGCTTGTCCGAACTCGGTTATACTCTCAGCGACATCGAGCAGGTGATTGTCACCCACAGCCACCGCGACCACGTTGGGCAGTTGCAGCGGGTCGTGGGAGCGTCCGATGCGCCGGTGCTGAGCCATCACAGGAACCTACACTGGCTAGTCGATTTCGAGGTGGAGTGGGTGCGCCGGCTGGGCTTCTACACCATGTATCTTTATCAGGCCGGTCTGCCCGAAGAAAAAGTTTCGGCCATGCGCGATCTGATGTCCCACGGGATTCATCTTGGCGCTTCGATTCAGGAGGAACGGCTGCAAGCCCTGCACGACGGCGATGAGATCCGTGCAGGGGGTGTCGAGTGGCAAGTGTTCCACATGCCCGGACACGCCAGTGGACATCTCGTGATGTATCAGCCGGAAGCCGGGCTCATCATTGCGGGCGATCTGTTGCTGGCCACAATCAGCTCCAACCCGGTGCTGGAGTCGCCGGCGCGCGGGAACAGCACGCGGCCGCGCAGCCTGGTGGAGTATCTGAAGTCGCTGCGGCGACTGGCAGAACTGGAGGCGTCGGAGACGCTAACCGGTCATGGGCCGCCTGTTGCGGATCATCGGGGATTGGTCAACGAGCGTATCGCCATGCACGGCCGGCGCTTGGATCGGATCGCCAATTTTTTGGTTGATGGCCGGCGGGATCCTGATCCTGCACCATCCGTGGCTTCATCTCAATCCCAACGCGGAACCCACCGAGAGGTCGAATGGCGGACACCCTACCAGGTGTGTCAGTCGCTGTTCCCGGAGCTGGCCGAGTTCGAAGCGTTTCTCGGTATGTCCGAGGCGATTGCACACCTGGACGTCCTTGAGGATGAGGACCGGGCCGTGGCTGAGAAAAGAGGGGGCTTTTTCTACTACAGAGCAAGGTCAGAGACCGGAGACCGGAGATTGGAGACTGGAGATTAGAGATTGGAGACTTGTGGTGAGCCTCGTCGCAGCATTGGAGATTGCCTTGCTCGCCGAGAGGTCACAATCTCTAATCTCCAGTCTCCAGTCTCCAATCTCCAATCTTTGCTCTCTAGTTGCTGGACGACTCCGGCGGCGTCTCTTCTTCCGACTGAGCGTCCTCCGCCTCCTGAATGACGCGGTCGATCCGAGTGTTGAGTTCCTTCAGGGCGGTCAGGACCCCTTTGCGGACATGCTGACCCACATCGCGGTCACCCACATCCTGGACAGCCCCGCGTACCGAATCTCCCAGACGCTGAACTTCCTCGCTTTCCAGCAGGTCTTCGATCTCGGCGCGTAGCTCTCCCAGACCGCGACTGAGTTCCTGACGGAACTCCTGGGCTTGGTGGCTATCCCGAGCGGTAACGAATGCCTCGCGCAGGCGTTGGCCGAATGTGCGAAGTTCTTCGCTGATCTCGGTCTTTGACGATTTGTGCTCTTCTTCCATTAGTTACCTCCGTCTACAGTTTGTCAGAGAAACGAAAAGGAAGGACAGTGTAACTACCCAGCCTGCCCTCAGTCCATGAATGAATTCACGGCCTGATACGAAAAACGCGTTGAAACGCGTTCAAGCCTTAACCCGTTTCAACGGGTTTCGCAGTGTCAGACGGGCAATTCATTGCTCGTCACGGCGGGCTGGGTAGTTACAGGACAGTTTACATTATTCGTGCCCTGTGGTAATATACGTTTGATCGGGTTCATTGTTGCAC
>JBHHXF010000184.1:0-7196 GCA_046756905.1 Anaerolineae bacterium
CAAATTGGTGGGGTGGCGAAAGACCCAGTCGGGACAACACCCGTGGCCCCCCTCTAGCTCCCCCCAGCGGGGGGAGAACAGGAGAGCTTCCCCCCCGCTGGGAGGGATTGAGGGGGGCAGTCCCAACAACCCAGGTTACCACCCCAGAAATGTGTGTAGACCCACTACTTGGCTTCCGCCTCGACGTTGTCCTTGGTGTAGACGGAGAAGGGCCCCATCAGGACGCGCAGACCCTGGTCGCGGGTGGGGTCCTTCTCGATGGTGTAAGTCCCCATGCGGCCGGCGTCAAACCTCTCGCCTACCTGGCCCTCGATGGCGCCTGTCGCCAGCAGGTAGGTGGTGTAGTACGTGAGATAGCCCAGGTCAGTGAAGCTCCACAGGGCAAACTCTGGGGCGCAGCCATTCAGGGTGTAAGACACCATCTCGGCCGGCAAGCCCAGGCCACTGACCTTGACCGTGTCGCACAACCCTTCGTCCTGCATGGCTTTGGACGCCGCCGCGATGCCGACGGTGGTGGGCGCCATGATCAGTTCCATGTCGGGATACTTGTCCACCAGCGCCAGCGCCTGGTTGTAGCTGTCCTCCGACTGGTCGTTGCCGTACACGATGTCCAGCAACTCCAGGCTGGCGTACTGGGGCTCCTTGAGCACTTCCTCCAAAGCAGCGATCCAGGCGTTCTGGTTGGCGGCGTCGGGCGAGGCAGACAGCACGGCGAACTTGCCGCCATCCTCACCCAGGATGCTCAGTGCCATGTCGGCCATGACCTTGCCAGTCTCGTCGAAGTCCACCTGGGCGATGAAGATCTGCTCACCTTCCGCCGAGGGGATGGGCGAGTCCCAGGTGACGACTGCCATGCCGGCGTCGCGGGCGCCCTGGGCGGCTGGGACAATCTGGTCGCCGGCGTTGTTGGAGATCATGATGGCGTCCATGCCCTGGGTGGCGGCGGTGGTCACGATCTCGATCTGGCCGGCCACGCTGTTCTCCGGCGTGGGACCAAGGAACTGTAGCTCGCCTGGGTTCTGGAGCTCTTTGTGCGCTTCCTGCGCGCCGTTGTTGGCCTGGTCGAACACCAGAATGCCCAGGAACTTGGGCAGCAACACCATGTTCACCGCCTGCCCCGGTGTGGCCTTCACCGGCTCGGCCCCGGCCTCGGCCTGCGGCCCAGCCTCTTTCTCGACGTTGTCCTTGGTGTAGACGGTGAACGGCCCCATCAGGACGCGCAGACCCTGGTCGCGGGTGGGGTCCTTCTCGATGGTGTAAGTCCCCATGCGGCCGGCGTCAAACCTCTCGCCTACCTGGCCCTCGATGGCGCCTGTCGCCAGCAGGTAGGTGGTGTAGTACGTGAGATAGCCCAGGTCAGTGAAGCTCCACAGGGCAAACTCTGGGGCGCAGCCATTCAGGGTGTAAGACACCATCTCGGCCGGCAAGCCCAGGCCACTGACCTTGACCGTGTCGCACAACCCTTCGTCCTGCATGGCTTTGGACGCCGCCGCGATGCCGACGGTGGTGGGCGCCATGATCAGTTCCATGTCGGGATACTTGTCCACCAGCGCCAGCGCCTGGTTGTAGCTGTCCTCCGACTGGTCGTTGCCGTACACGATGTCCAGCAACTCCAGGCTGGCGTACTGGGGCTCCTTGAGCACTTCCTCCAAAGCAGCGATCCAGGCGTTCTGGTTGGCGGCGTCGGGCGAGGCAGACAGCACGGCGAACTTGCCGCCATCCTCACCCAGGATGCTCAGTGCCATGTCGGCCATGACCTTGCCAGTCTCGTCGAAGTCCACCTGGGCGATGAAGATCTGCTCACCTTCCGCCGAGGGGATGGGCGAGTCCCAGGTGACGACTGCCATGCCGGCGTCGCGGGCGCCCTGGGCGGCTGGGACAATCTGGTCGCCGGCGTTGTTGGAGATCATGATGGCGTCCATGCCCTGGGTGGCGGCGGTGGTCACGATCTCGATCTGGCCGGCCACGCTGTTCTCCGGCGTGGGACCAAGGAACTGTAGCTCGCCTGGGTTCTGGAGCTCTTTGTGCGCTTCCTGCGCGCCGTTGTTGGCCTGGTCGAACACCAGAATGCCCAGGAACTTGGGCAGCAACACCATGTTCACCGCCTGCCCCGGCGTAGCCTCCACTGGCCCGGCCCCGGGCTCAGCCTCCGGGGCTTCAGCCGGAGCCTCGGTCGGGGCCACAGGTACCGGTGTCGGCTGCGGTGGTGCTTGCCCACAGGCGGTTGCCACCATGCTCAAAATGATCAGCAGCGCAGCGATGCACCATATGTGCCTCTTCATGCTTCGTACCTCCTTTTGTTTGTTAAGGAATGAGAATGAAACAACTTACGCGTTTGCTCCCGCCGGATTGCCAAATCCGGCGGCTTGTGGCCTGGATTTGGCAATCCAGGCCGAGCACAACAGGAAAGTTATCTAATCCCGATTCCTAAGAATGTCATCCAGTCTCAGTGAATCCAGAATGGCTTCTGAGGGGATTGCCAAATCCCCGTTTTTGGCCTGGGTCTGGCGATCCACGCCGAGTAAAATTGGATCTACTGAGTCTGACAGTCGAGACTCCGTAGCGCGCATGCGTGATAGTTTGTGCGGCAACCCTCCTTTCCTAAGCAACTGTGTCCTGCGGACGGCCAATGCGCCGGCGGCGATTCAGGATGGCACGAACCTCATCCGCCAAATTGGGGATAAGCACCGAAAGAAACAAGAGGATGCCGATCACGCCCGTTTGCATATGGCCGGAAAGACTGGCGAGCGACATCCCATTTCGCAAATTAAGAATGATCAGGATGGACAACAGAACGCCGAAGACCGATCCTGAACCACCGAAAATGCTTACTCCGCCCAGCAGCACCATGGTGATAATGTCGAGTTCGAAGCCGTTTGCGAGATCACCTCGGACTGCCCCCAACCGGGCCGCGAGCAGCAGTCCCGCCAAAGCGCTAATCGTGCCCGACGCGATGAACAGTATCATCTTTACCCGGCGCACTCTCACCCCCGAGTAGCGGGCCACGTCACGGTTGTTCCCGATGACGTAGACGTAACGCCCAAAGCCAGAGTACTGCAGAACAACGATAGAAATGACGAGCAACACGAAGAAGATGATCAGTGATAGTGGAAACGGGCCTATCAAAGACTGCTGACCGAGAGCGTCAAACCACTCTGGGAAGTTGCCTATCGACCGATCTTCCAGCAACACACGCGCGAGTCCCCGGTAACCTATTAGCATGGCCAGCGTGACCACCAGCGATGGCAGGCCCACATATGCAATCCAGAAAGCGTTAAACGCGCCGCCCAGCACGCCCACCGTCAGCCCGACCAGAAAGGCCACCGAAATCGGCACCCCTTGCTGGTAGAGCCAGCCAAGGGTGCAGGCAGCCAGGCCCATCATCGAAGCCACCGACAAGTCGATTTCCGCGTTGATGATGACAAAGGCCATCACCAGGGCGACGATGATCTTCTCGATCGACAGGATAAACAGGTTCATCTGGTTCCCAATACTGAGATAGGCTGGCGCCTGGAGACTATTGATGATGATGACCACCAGTAGAATAACGAGCAAAAAGCCATCCCAGCTTTTCAGTCGCTCCAAGCTCCCTAACGCCCCTATGGGAGGCTTCGCACGGGGTATTCGACTACGCGACATGGCTGCTTTCCTCCTGTTTCCGGCGTTCATCAGCCTCTGATACCACCTGAAGCGCGCTTCGCGCCCAGAGGTCGCGCAATCGGTTCATGATCACAGCGTCGGTAGCAACTGCCAGCAGAATAAGCATTCCCAACAAGGCATCTCGCCAGAACTCACTGATTTCCAACCAGCGGATCAGGCTATTCTCAAGGAGATCGATCAGGATAGCGCCAAGCAGGGCGCCGATCACTGTGCCGGAGCCGCCGAAGATGTTCACGCCGCCGACCACAACAGCGGCCACCGACGCCAGCTCGAGGCCTAACCCGGCGACGACTGTGATGTTGCCAAAGCGAGCCAGGAACATAAAGCCGGCCAGTCCTGACAGCGCTCCGCATAGCACAAAAGCGATGAACACGATGCGCTGCGACGGAAAACCGGCAATGCGGGCGGCTTCAGGATTTGAACCGATGGCGTACAGTCGCCGGCCATAGGGCAGGTAAATGAGCACCAACTGGAAGAGCACGACAACGGCTAGCATCACCCCAACCATGAGGCGAAGGTCCAAATCGCCAAAACTAATGATGTTGGCACGGGGAAGATCGAGTATCCACTGAGGCAACGAGGCGGTCAGAACCGTTTGCGCATCGGAGTACTCGACCAGTATGGTGCGATAGAGCGCCAGCGTACCAAGCGTGACGATAATCGCTGGAACTCTACCATAGGCGACTAATACACCGTTGAATGCGCCCATGGCGGCGCCAACACCAATAGCCATGAAGACAGCAGCGAGCGGCGCGATGTCGTTGTTGCCGGCAAGCTGTTGGCCGACGAAGTAGGCAGTGAAGCCCACGATCGAACCAACCGAAAGGTCGATGTTGCGCGTGAGGATGACCAACGTTTGACCGACGGCCACCACGGCCATAATCGCAACGCTGGTAGAGATGCGGTTAAAGAATCGCGGAGTGTAGTAGTTCTTGATCTGCGTGCCAAAGAAAATGATGGCCGCGAAGATGAGGACAACAAGAACCAGCTCCCGAATTCGCTCGGGACGAAGGCGGCGTCTGAGTGCGCTCATTGTCGCATCTCCAGGGTCGCACGTTTTTGCCCCATGGCGGCCGTCATAATGTTCTCCTGGGCGGCTTCCTCCCGCTCGAAGATGCCCATTTGCCGGCCCTCACGCATAACAAGAATGCGATCACTCATCGCCAAAACCTCGCGCAAGTCGGACGAGATGAGTATGACTCCCAGCCCCTGAGCTGCCAGGTCGTTGATCATGTGATGCACCTCAGCTTTCGCCCCCACATCGATGCCGCGCGTGGGTTCATCCAGGATGAACAATTTGGGGTGGGCGTTGAGCCATTTACTCAACATAACTTTCTGCTGGTTGCCTCCGGAGAGCTTCTCAAGCTCAACCTTTACAGACGGGGTGCGGATTGAGAGTCTCTGGCGGTATTCCTCGGCGGTGGCAATTTCGTCGCTTGGTTTGATCAGGCCCAGGCGTGTCAAGTATCGGCGCAGCATCGGCAGTGAGATATTGGGGGCGATCGACATAGGCATGGTCAATCCAAATCGGCGGCGGTCTTCAGTCACATAGGCGATGCCAAGTTGAAGCGCCTGCTCGGGGGAGCGTATCTTCAGGTCCCTCCCTTCGAAGATGATTTCACCGGAGTCGGCCGGTTCGACCCCGAACAATGCCAGGCCAACATCGGTGCGACGTGAGCCGATCAGTCCGGCAAAGCCCAACACCTCGCCGTGATAAACATCAAAGTTGATGTCGGAGAAGGCATTTTCTTTGCTCAAGCCGCGTACAGACATCAGTAGCTCGCCGCGCTCAGTCTCGCTCTTGGCAAAAAAGTCCTCGATCTCGCGCCCCACCATGTCCCGGATCACTTTCCCCGACGTGACCTCGCCGCGCGGTGTAGAAGAGATCAACTTCCCATCGCGCAGGACAGTCACACGGTCTGCAATCTTTAGCACTTCTTCCAGCCGGTGTCCGATGAACAGGATGGCAACGCCCTGGCTGCGCAGCGCACGTACCGATTTGAACAACTGTGTCACTTCATGAGCCGAGAGCGACGCCGTCGGCTCATCCATGATCAGCACACGGACCTCGAGCGAGATGGCCCTGGCGATTTCGACTGCCTGCTGCGCAGCCAGCGTGAGACCGCGTGCCGGCATACGTACATCGAGCTTGACGTCCAGTGTAGCGAGGATGGCTTCGGCGTCATCGTACATCTTGCCCCAGCGCACAAAGGGGCCGCGATCACGATGGCTGATGAAGATGTTCTCGGCGACGTTCAAATCGGGGAAGACCATCGGCTCCTGATAAATCGCGGCAATGCCGTAGGCCTGCGCCTGTTGTGAATTATGAATCTGCACGGGCCTCTCATCCAGCAAGACTTCACCCTGATCAGGTCTGTGAATACCTGTCATAATCTTGATGAGGGTTGATTTCCCTGCCCCATTCTCGCCCACCAGAGCGTGAATCTCTCCGGGATAGAGGGTAAGAGACACATCATCCAGTGCCTGGGTCATGTCAAATCGCTTGGAAATGTGCCTCATTTCCAGAACGGGTGTTTTCATAAGGTCCCCTCCTCCTCGCCGCACGGGGCATACGACGACGCTGTGCTGTCGCTGCAGATAGTGAGGGCTGTTCGGGTTTGGCGCAATTGCTCAATGAATTGAGGGTCCAGGTGACTGTCAGTCAAGATGTGCGTTACTTGCTCCAGGCTGGCGAACGACGTCAGGTTCACCTTGCCAAATTTGCTGGAATCAATAAGAGCCACCACACGTTCGGCACAGCGAATCATCTGCTTCTTGACCTGCACCTCCTGGATATCAACCTCGGTCAGGCCGGCCTCAAGTGAGAATCCCGAGCAAGACACGAAAGCGGTCTTGATATGCAAATCCTCAAGGATTTTCTCGCCCAGGTGACCTACAACTGAGGTCCCATCGGGGCGTATGATACCTCCGACGAGGATGACAGTATGAGATGGGTTCTGTGCGAGGGTAAGGCCAACCTCAATGCCGTTAGTAACGACGGTGAGGTTGCGGAGATCCTGCAAAAGAGGGGCGGTGTAAAAGACGGTCGAACTGGCATCGAGAAGAAGTGAATCTCCATCCTCGATCATGTCGACCGCTCGACGAGCTATCCATCGTTTGGCCTCTGCATGGAGTTGAGCGCGGTCTGCAAAAGCAGGGCTGCGGGTTTGATGATCACTCTTTACTACAGCGCCTCCTCGCACGCGGGTAAGCTGCCCCGCTTCTTCCAGAGCATTCAAGTCGTTGCGGATAGTACCCTCGGATACGCCTAGCAGTTCAGCCAGTTGGGTAACCCTGATTCCTGATCGCTCTCGCAAGATATCGAGGGTTCGCTGCCGTCGCTCAAATGTAGTCACAACACCACTCGCCTTTGAAATAGGGAGTCCTGTCGCATTTTGCTGGTATATTGTTGAAACTTGTCGAAATCATCATACAATAGCTTTTGAAATTTGTCAATACCGCCCAAGAACAACAAGTTTCATTGATGATTACCCGACGTCAATCACGGTCTTCAACACATTGTCTGCGTAACTGTC
>JBHHXF010000185.1:0-7194 GCA_046756905.1 Anaerolineae bacterium
CTACATCGCCATCTGGACGGCAATGTTCGGATAGAGACGATCATCGACCTGGCGCGGAAGCACAACCTGGACTTGCCGGCCTGGACACCCGAGGAACTGCGACCGCACGTTCAGGTGACGCAGCCGGCGCCCGGCGTGATGGCCTTCATTGCCAAGTTCGAGCTGCTACGTCACGTCATGGCTGACTACGATGCCGTGCGGCGCATCGCATGGGAGAACCTGGAAGATGCGGCCAGGGAAGGGATCGACTACATCGAACTGCGGTTCAGTCCATACTTCATGGCGGAGCCCCACGGGCTCGATCCCATAGGTGTGACCGAAGCTGTGTGCGACGCGTTGGAGGAGGCGGATGGAACGCTGCCGTTAGGCGCTAAACTGATTGGCATCATATCCCGGACTTATGGGCCAGACATTGGCCGGCGGGAGTTAGAAGCTGCGATCCGCTATCGCGACCGACGTGTGGTGGCCCTGGACCTGGCCGGCGACGAGGCCAACTATCCAGGCGAACTCTTCGTCGATCACTTCCGCGAGGCGCAGGAGGCCGGCCTGCACATCATCGCCCATGCCGGCGAGTCAGCCGGCGCCGAGAGCATCCGCCAGGCCGTGCTGGAACTCCACGCTGAGCGCATAGGCCATGCGGTCCACGCCATCGACGATCCGGCGACTATGGACCTCCTGGCGGACCGTCGGATCGGCATAGAGAGCTGCCCGACTAGTAACGTGCAGACCACTACGGTTCCCAGTTACCAGGAGCATCCTTTGCCGGCTTTCCTGGAACGCGGATTGCTGGTCACGCTCAACACAGATGACCCGATCATAAGCGGCATAGACCTGGCCTACGAGTACCGAGTAGCGCGCGATGAAATGGGGATCGACGAGGCCGGCCTGCGGCAACTGCAAGAAAACGCGATTGAGGTGGCCTTCTTGACACCGCATGAGCGGGCTGAGTTGTTGTCCCTGGCCGAAGGTTAGGTGGTAGCGCGTTGATGATCGAAGCCTGAGCAGGTTGTGAATGATTCAGGCGTCCTACCTTTTGCGAAGTTTTCTAACGCTCTCCCTACGATTTCAGAATTTTAAGCCAAACTGCCCTGTTTTTGTGACATACAGGTTTGACATTGTGAATTGAAACAGTTATACTTGGAGCAAGAGGTTTTGTAGCGCTGTGGCCGCAAGGAGGATACAGATAACTCCAATGAGCCGAAGAGAAACGCGAATAAGCGTCTGGGCAAGCACGTAGGTAGGCGTCTACCTGCGTGCTTTTTTCTTTCCTGATCACTGGGTTTCCCTCTCATCAAGAAGAAGGAGGTTTTTTAGAATGGATTCGGCGATGATCGGCAAGATCCAGAAGGCGAAGCAATACGCGCAAGAAACGGAGAGAATTCTTTTCAACCAGTTTGAAGTGACCATGGCCGGCGATCACAACTCCCACGCAGTTTCATACAACGAGGGTCGCTGGAACTGCGATTGCGATTTCTTCCTGACGCGCGGTGTGTGCAGTCACACCATGACCATGGAGCGGGTCTTGAACGGCATGCTTCGCCCTGAGTGGATGGCTGAAACAAGCGCCAACTGAAGTAAAGGGCGGACGCTGTGGAAGGGGGAAGACGGAAGTGGAGATCCGTCTTCCCCCTTCCTCTTTGTTTCTCACCGGCCTCTAGTGTATAATTCCGCGTTGATTCTCGCAGAGCGAGGATTCGGATAACTATCCGGCAGCTCTCGCCGGATCGTCAGATCCGGCGGCTGAAAGAGCGAATTTATATTGAGTTCGTCGCCTGCGGCCTGGATTTGACAATCCAGGCCGAGCCAGGTAAGCAGTTACAGATTTGGGAAAGTGAGAAGGCATGCGGATACACTGGCGGTTCTGGCTGGGGATGCTCATTAGCGCCATCCTCGTTGTAATTGTACTGCGCGAACAGAACCTTCCCGAAGTGTGGTATGCTCTTCAGAATGCAAAATACTTCTGGTTATTGCCGGGCGTGGCCGTGTACTTTCTGGGCGTGTGGGCGCGCACCTGGCGTTGGCATTACTTGCTCCGCCCCTTGAAAGAAATTTCTATGCAGCGATTGTTCCCGCTGGTATGCATAGGTTACATGGGGAACAACATCTACCCGGCTCGAGCCGGCGAACTCTTGCGTTCGTACACACTCAAGCAGCGGACGGGTATTGCCATCAGCGCCAGCCTGGCAACCGTGGTCGTGGAGCGGTTGTTCGACGGGCTCACGATGTTGCTGTTTGTATTCATCACTCTGCCGATTGCCGGCCTGGGGTCGCGCTACAGCACCTTCGTTGCTCTATTTAGCCTACTCTTCATCGGCGCGCTGGTTGTATTTCTGCTGCTGGCAGCCATGCCGAAGCGCGCGCAGGCTATCTACGGCTGGCTCATCGACCGTCTGCTACCCGATCGGCTGCAACCCCGTGTGCGAGAGACCCTGGACCTTTTCCTGGAGGGACTGTACTCGCTGCGCCGAGGGCGTGACGTGATGATGATTTTCGTCACGTCCGTCGTCATCTGGCTTTTTGAGACAGGGAAGTACTGGTTCGTTATGTACGCCTTTCCGTTTCATGTCGATTTCTACGTGCTTATGCTGATGAACGGTGTGGTCAACCTGTTCACCACTTTGCCGGCAGCCCCTGGCTATATCGGCACCTTCGACGCTCCGGGGATTGAAATACTGGAGAACTTTGGGGTGGCCGGCAACGTGGCGACAGCGTACACCGCCGTCCTCCACGCCGCTCTGTGGTTACCGATTACGGCCCTGGGCGCTTTCTACCTCTGGCGTGAGCATCTGTCGTGGGCGGAGGTAAGGACGGAGGTGGCAGCAGAGCCGCCGGTTGATGAAGCGCCGTTGGGCATGAGGAGTGGGACGTGAAGCGGGATGCGGGATGCGGGATGCGGGACGCCGTATCCCGTATCCCGTATCCCGTATCCCGACCTAAGGTGGAGTGATCATTGAGAGTTGGGGTCATCGGCGCTGGTGTGGCGGGGCTCACCGCCGGCTATGAGTTGAGCAAGGCCGGCCACGAAGCCATCCTGTTCGAGGCGGCGCCTAGAGTTGGCGGGCTGGCTGCCGGCTTCCGCGCTGACCACTGGGACTGGCATCTGGAGCAGTTCTACCATCACCTGTTCCAGACCGATCACGCTATCCGAAAACTGGTGGATGAGATCGGTTTTGGCGACAGACTCTTCTATCGCAATCCTACCACAGCGCAGTGGTACAATGGGCGGATCTTTCCCCTCGATGGGGCCAACCCCATCGAGGCAACACGGAACATACTGCGCTTTCCGGCTATGCCGTTTCTGGCACGTGTTCGATACGGCGCTGCAATGGCCTATCTGAAATACGGGACCACAAACTGGCACGCACTGGAGCAGATCACGGCCGCAGATTGGTCGCGGCGCTGGATGGGGGAAACGGCTTATCGTAACGGCATCCAGCCACTGCTGGAAGGGAAGTTTGGCCCTTTTGCCAGTGAGGTGAACGCTGCCTGGCTGTGGGCGCGGTTCAAGGCCCGCACGTTTCAGCTCGGCTATTTTGAAGGTGGGTTTCAGGCTTTTGTGGACGCCCTGGCAGATCGGATTCGCCGGCTTGGCGGAGAGATACTGGTCTCTACGCCAGTGCAGTCTGTTACCCCGCTGGCGGTGGACCGGTTGCGGGTTCGCGGGGAGAGTGTGGACGAAGCCTTCGATGCCGTGATCAGCACCGTGTCGCCGGCGCTGCTTATGCGCATGGTATCCGACTTGCCGTCGGACTATCTGGCGTCGTTGCGTAACCTGAATGGCCTGGGGGCTGTGGCCATGGTTGTGGCCCTCGATCGACCCATGACCGATGGCATGTACTGGATCAATCTGGACAAGCGGGTGTTTCCATTTTTGGCCTTCGTGGAGCATACGAACTTCATCGGCTCGGAGCGCTACGGGGGGGACCATCTGGCATACCTGGGCGACTACCTGCCACCGACCCACCCCTATTTCTCTATGGATGCGGACGAATTGTTCGAAGTATTCCAGCCGGCCCTTTCCCGCATCAACCCGTCCTTCGATCCATCCTGGGTCAGACAGAAATGGCTCTTCAAAGCCGCCTACGCCCAACCGGTGGTGCCCCTGAATTACTCGCAGCACATCCCACCGCTAGAGACGCCGGTCCCTGACCTCTACTTTGCCAGTATGAGCCAGGTCTATCCGTGGGATCGGGGCACCAACTACGCGGTGGAGATCGGTCAGCGGGTCGCCCGGCGGGTCATGGCCGGCGCCCGGGAAAGCAGCCAGGTTCGCACTCTGGGAAGTTGAGGGCGTTAGGGACTTGGAAGGAATAAACTATCCCAGTGCCGGCAAGAAGCGAGCGTCGGTTGAGTAGCGACTTGGGCTGAGTAGCGTAGCGTATCGAAGTCAGCGTATCGAAACCAGCGAGCGGTCCCACGAGCAACCCGCTTGGCCTCGATACGTCGCTTCGCTCCTACTCGACCGGCGCTAGATTTGGGATGTTTTATTTTTTCCGTGTCCCTTAAACATCGACTACGCACAAGGAGAACACACTCATGAAAAACATCTGCGTCATTGGCACCGGCTATGTCGGTCTGGTGACCGGCACCTGTTTCGCCGACCTGGGTAACAACGTGACTTGCGTCGATATTGACGAATCCAAGATTTCAAAACTCCAGCAGGGCGTCATGCCGATCTACGAGCCAGGGCTGGGAGAAATGGTTCACCGAAACGTTGGGCAGCGCCGGCTGCGATTCACCCTGTCGTACGAGGAAGGCATTCGCGACAGCGACTTTATCTTCATCTGCGTTGACACACCGTCGGGCACTGAGGGAGAAGCTGATCTGCACTACGTGCGCGACGTCGCGCGCGGCGTCGGCCAGGTGCTGGACCACCCGGTTGTCATCGTGAATCGCAGCACAGTGCCCATCGGTACGGGCGACGTTGTGGCGAACGTCGTCCGCCGGCATCTCGAGGAGCCGGTGAAGTTCGCAGTCGTCTCCAACCCCGAGTTCACGCGCGAAGGTTCGGCGGTCACCGACTTCCTGAATCCCGACCGTGTGGTGCTGGGCGCTACCGACAGAGACCACGCCCAAGCGGTGGCCCAGCTCTACCTGCCTCTACGAGCCCCCATCATCATCACCGACCTGCGCACCGCCGAGATGATAAAGTATGCCTCCAACGCCTTCCTGGCGACACGACTCTCCTTCATCAACGAGATTGCGTCGGTGTGCGAGCAACTGGGAGCCGACATCAAGGAAGTCGCCGCCGGCATGGGGTATGACAAGCGCATCGGACATGCATATTTGGACGCCGGCATTGGGTGGGGAGGGAGTTGTTTTCCAAAGGACGTCAAAGCCCTGGCCCACATGGCGGCCATTCACGGGACGCACCCCCAACTGCTGCGCGCGGTCATTGAGATCAATCGCGACCGGCGGCGGCAGGTGGTTCGCAAATTGCGCAACATCCTGGGCCGGCTGGAGGGCACAACCGTCGGCGTGCTGGGCCTATCCTTCAAACCCAACACCGACGACATGCGCGAAGCGCCGGCCGCCGAGATCATCCACATGTTGCAGAACGAGGGCGTACAGATCAAGGCATATGATCCGGTCGCCATGGATAACGCGCACCGCTACGTCGATCAGGTCGAGCTGTGCGACGACGCCTATCGTGTAGCGGAAGGCAGCGATGCCCTGGTGATCGCCACGGAGTGGAACGAGTTCAAGCAGCTCGATCTGGCCCGCATTCACGACCTGATGCGCCGGCCAGTGATCATTGATGGCCGAAATATCTACGAACCCGACAAAATGGCCGAGCTAGGCTTCGTGTACCAGGGCATGGGTCGCGGTTACAACGGTACCGGTCGCACGGAATGGGAACGAGAAACATTGATCAAGTTGGAAAAGACAGTGTTGGAAGTTGAGGAGCAAGTTTGATGGAGAATGACGTCCGCATGACGGTGTTGGACAATCACCTGACCGTCTTGACTAGAGAGGTCCACCACGCGCCTGTTGCCAGCTTCTGGGTGTTCTATCGCGTCGGCAGTCGGAACGAGACCCCGGGTGTGACCGGTATTTCCCATTGGGTGGAACACATGCTTTTCAAAGGCACACCCCAATTCCCAAAAGGCGAAATCGATCGCCAGATCGCGCGTAATGGGGGCATCATGAACGGCATGACGTGGGTAGATTTCACCACGTATTTTGAGACGCTGCCGGCTGACCGTTTCGACCTGGCGCTGCGCCTAGAATCTGATCGCATGATCAACTCCGTCTTCGACCCCGAAGAGACCGATGCTGAGCGCACGGTCATCATCTCGGAGCGCCAGATGCACGAGAACCAGCCCACGTTCCTGCTGAGCGAGGAGGTTCAGGCAGCCGCCTTCAAGGTTCATCCGTATCACCACGAGGTCATCGGGTGGCAGTGCGACCTGGAGTCCATGACGCGCGACGATTTATGGAAGCACTACCGGACGTACTACACGCCCAACAACGGGATTGCTGTCGCCGTTGGGGATTTCGAGACCAATGCGGTGTTGGACCGGGTGCGAGACCTGTTCGAGAGCATTCCAGAAGGCCCCGACGTGCCGCCGGTCACGTTCGAGGAACCCCCACAGCGCGGGGAGCGGCGGGTGACGGTTCGCGGTGAGGGCCAGACCGCGTATGTGCAGGCAGTATTCCACGTGCCGGCAGCCAAGCACGCAGACTTCTTCCCGCTGTTGGTGTTGGACAGCATCTTGGGCGGCGCCCAAGCGATGGCCTTCTTCGGCGGGGGCGGCACAACGAATCGAACGTCACGCCTCTACAAAGCCCTCGTGAAAACGGAACTGGCGTCGGCTGTCAGCAGCAGTCTGTTCGCAACTGTAGACCCCTACGTATTCTCATTCTCGGCAACAGTTCGGGCCGGCCGCACCCCGCAGGAAGTGGAAGACGCCCTCTGGCGTGAGGTGGAGCGTGTCGTAGAGGATCCCGTCACTGAGGAAGAACTGACCAAAGCCATCAAGCAGGCCAAGGCCCAGTTCGCCTATTCCAGCGAAAGTGTCACTAACCAAGGGTACTGGCTCGGATTCTCATCCATCATCGCCGACTACACCTGGCTCGATACCTACCTGGATCGGCTGGCTGCAGTGTCGGCTGAGGATGTTCAGCGCGTGGCTCAGACGTACCTGGTGGAGACGAACCGCACGGTTGGGTGGTATATGCCGGTGTGAGTAT
>JBHHXF010000186.1:0-7160 GCA_046756905.1 Anaerolineae bacterium
CCGTCGGTGGAAGCGCCGGCGAAGACGTAGTCGAACTGCGGCTCGGTATCCCGCCACATCTGGAACTCGACGTCGGCCGCCTGGGCATTCCGCAGATCGATGGGGCCGATGGTCATCCAGGAATCCAGGTTATGGGGATAGAAAGAGAACTCTGGATCGAGGGCGTCGGCGCCTCCAGCAGCGACCCACGCCGATGCGCTGCCGCCTTTGACGCGGGAATCGTCCAGACCCCAGGTGCGTTCGAAGCCGTCATCGCTGCCGTCGAAGAGTTGCCACACAGTGCCTGGAAAGTCCCCCTCGAAGCCCTCCGTGAAGTCCGCCTCCCAATCCTGGGGCGTGACACCGTCCTGAGCCCCGCCGAAGGGTTGTAGCAGGGCGCCGGCCTCTCCAATCGCCGCAGGCCTGAGATTAGTCGGCAGTTGAAAACGGGCCGGTTGGCCGGCGGCATCGGAGCCAGTGATCGTCGGTCTGCCGGCGCCAGGTGGGCCAGCCTCGGGAGGAACAGCCGGCGTTTTCTTGGCTTCAGGTGTTGGCTGACCAAGTGACGAGTCGCTCCCTGACGGGGCGGCCGGTCCATGAGCAAGTTGTGCCTCGGTTAGGGCAACGCCTGCACTGAGCCCTTCGACCCTTCGACAGGGTTCGGGACAGTCTTCACTCAGAACGGGCCTGGCCGAAGTGGAGGTGAGGATTAACAAGCAGGCGAAGGTTGTGCCAAGCAAGCTCCACAGCCAGGAGCCTCTGCCTGACGTCGCGCGCAGTGGGCCACGCCGCGCATCCATATGTGTTCTCCTTTTCTTCTATGATCTCGGCTGGAAGGGAGGTAGCAAGTACGTTGTGTAATTATAGTGAAAAGTATTGAAATGTCCAGCCTTGATGAACGGCTATCCGTGTGCCGAAGGTGGCGAGTTGGGCAATTCGACGGTCACTCTGGCGACATCATCAACGCTCCGCAACCCGTACTCTGGCCAGCACGATTCCCTGGTCGCTCAAGCCGACTTTCAAGCGGCCGCCCGTCGCCGGCCTGTATACCCCGATCTCAATCTTATACTCACCGGGGGGAGCGTCATCTGGCAGGGCCAGCTCGTAACGGTCGTCGATGACCTCGCCCGGCTCCCATGTCGAGGTGGGAGACTGACCGTCCCGAGGTTGATCGTCCTCCTGGGCCCAGATCTGGTCCGGCGGCCGCAACAGATGAGTGAAGACGGTGTAATCCTCTTCCATCGGCGAGATGGCCTGCCAGAAGAGGGTCAGATGCAGCGTTTCACCTGGAGTCACTGCCCGCCGGTCCAGGTCGAAGCCAATCAGGGCCAGCTTACCCTCGAAGTCGATGAAGACCGGGTTGGGCACGCCGGCCATGCCTTTGGCTGGCAGGATTGAGACAGTTCCCAGAACTACGCTGTCTCCGTCGTCGGCAACCATCAGTCGTGTCCCGCTTTGATAGTCGTATAGGCCAATCTTCAGGCGCGTCTGAAGGGGGGCCGGCGCAGTGGAGGGGATTTGGACGGTATGCTGGTCAACGATCAACGGCCCCACGGGCCAGCGGCTGGTGATGGCGTTGCCGCCGGATGGATAGCTATCCCGCTGTGCGACAATCAACTCGTTGTCATCTACCAGATGGATGAAAACGCTGTAGTCTCGATCTATATCTACCAGAGCACGCCAGTAGAGCGTCAGGCGAAAAGGTTCGCCGGGATGCACACTCTCCGCCTGCAATTCGTATCCAAGCAATTGCACTTGCTCACCAAACCCTGTCCTGATGGGCAAGGCACTGGCAGGGAGGTCTGCGCGGGGAGGTGCAGGGGCATAAGTTGGGGCAAGGTAGCCGACTGGAACCCACACAGCCAGTCCAAGCATACTGCTGGCCAGCAATCCAGCCCAGGTCCAGCGCCATCGATCGGGCAGCCAGCCTACAAGGTGGGTCAAGCCCGCAGCCAGGAGCACAGAGGTGGCAGAAATTGCCGGGAAGAGAAGGCGTCCCTGTGGATATCGCTTCTGGCTCCAGGCTACCAGGCTGGCCACCACTACGACGATCCACAGAGCCAGCCAGCCCAGAGCCGAGAGGCCGGCTAGCTCACGCCGTCGCAGCCGTCGAATCACCAGGAATCCCAGGCCGACGACAGCAACCAGGGTCAAGCCGGCATAGACGGCGTACAGCCAGTCGTCGGCCACCACATTGAACCAGCCGAACACGGCCCAGGTAGAGCGCCACACCCCCTCGGCCCGAGCCATCAATTCCGAAAGGTCGGGGCCCTTGGTCCGCGCCGGCAGAACGGCATACATGGCTGATAGGCCGAAGGGGTCTCGATACAGGAGCCAGTTGCGCCAATACCACCAGCCGGCCACCGCCAGAGCTGGCATGCCCACCATCAACCCCCAACCGACCAGAGCGCGGAGCGCGCATCGCCGCCAGGCAACCGTGACCAGCACCAGAGCGATGAAGGGGAGCAGAACCAACCCGTTTAACTTGGAAATGGCTGCCAGCCCGGCGATCACACCCAGCAAAATCAATCTACCAGGCTTGACCCCTTCCTGCCAGGTGCGTATCAGCACCAGAATGGCAGCGGAGGATAGGAGGATAGTCAGATTGTCGTTGTTAACGGCCGCGCTGATGAAGATGAACTGCGGGTTAAAGGCGTTGATTGCGGCGGCAACCGTGGCCAACGCCCGCTGTCCGGGCAGCATTGTCAAAGCAATCAGGTAAGTACACAGGACAGTTGCCGCCCCCATCAGGAGCGAGAGCAACCGCACCAGGTGTACCGCTAGAACAGTGCCGCTGTAGGGGAAGGTCTCCCAGGCGGTGTGGGCCATCATGTTCTTGTTATCTGGCGCACTGGCCAGCCCAACAGCGGCGTGGGGGTTGTAGCGAATCACTGCATCGGCATCGCCGGTGTCGATCCCAAGGGTAAGCGCGGCCCCCAACAGATAGTAGAGGGGCGGCTGACTCCCCTCCTGTCGCCAGGGCATCTCTGTTATCAAATCGCTGGCCGGCAGTCCGTGGCCGTCAGCCAGGTATCTGACATACTCGTAATGCCATACCTCGTCGGGCGACTCGAAGATAGGATTTACGACGCTGTACGTCACCCCCAGGCCTAGAAAGGCGACCAGGACGAGGATGAAGGCCGCGTGTTGCTGCGCAAGATGAGGGATTGAGCGTCGCATGTAGCAGGATGAAGGGCAGTCAGCGCCTCAGGTGGAGATCTCGCGATGGTGTTGCTTCCATCGCCGGGCCAGCGATAGGCCGGCCAACCCCAACCCGCCGCAAAGTAACGATGCCAGCAGGGTCAGAATGTTGACAGCGAAACCGCTGGCGATGGCTGTGCGTTTCTCAAAACCCACCAACATAAACCCCAAGGCCCAACCCGCTTCGTGCGTTCCCAGGCCACCGATGGTGACGAACGGGATCGCTTTGGACAACACAGCAAAGGTGGCGCCCACGATCATCTCCGCCGGGCTGGTCCGAATACCTATGCCGGCCAGGAAGGCCCAAAACCAGGCGAAAGTGCCCAGCCAGATCAGAAGCGACCAAAAGCCGGCCACACCATACGCGCGGCGGGAGTGGATCGCTTGAAACGCCTCTACCGCTCTGTGACCCACCCGCAGGATAACGGCGGAGATTTTCATGCCCGCCAGCCGGCGGTGGCTCAGCAATCGCTCTGCCAACGTCATCCCCCGCTGCCCAAGCCAGGGGATAGATGCCAGCATCGTCGCTGCGAGCAACATGAAGAAGGCGGCAGTCAGTATGACCCAGAGGGCGTAGTCCGGCAGGCGGGACAAAGAGAAGATAGCTACGATGACGAAGAGCGCCGCCACAGTCAGGTAGTCGAAGATACGGGCAACTGCCAGCACCGCCGCCGCCTCGCCCGCCGGTACGTCGTGTTGGTCTCGCATCATGTAAATGAAGGTGAGCTCACCGGTGCGAGAGGGGAGGACATTGTTGAACATGCTCAAGGCGAAGGCGATAGCCAGCAGTGTCAGGAACCGGCCAGATCGGAAAGGGAGCAGATGGGCGAAGCGGAAGGCCCGGCAGACATTGACCGCTACATAACACAGCACCCCCATGGCTAGCCATGGGAGCGATACACCCGCCAACAGTGCGATCACCTCTGTCAGCGAGATTTGCGATAGCAGCAAGGCCACGAGGCCGGCGGTCAGAAGCGCAGGCAGCACCCTCCGGAAGGCGACGAATACCCAGTTAAGCTTTCGTCCGCTCCCCCCGGCAGCCCTGATCTGATCGCGACTACCCCTTATCCCCGCGCCGATTCTAGCTTTTCGCCCCGTAGTAACACCTCCTCGCTAGCACTGGTTTGCCCGGAAGGATCAAGGCACCAATATCAACGTTGCGACCCGGTTTGCCCGGATCATTTCCCGGCTGAACCACATGGGCTGGTGCTCGACAGCCTGCCAGGGCGCGATCATGTCGGCGTAGTGGGAATGAAATGGCTGACCGGACTGACCGGTGGTGTGTTGGAAGAGACTGGCGTCCCAGCGGTGTCCTGAGCTCGCCGAAGGTTCGGCCAGGTTCAGAATCTCGCGGTAGGAGGAGCCGGCCTGCATGGTATACGGCTCGTTGAAACTAAAGCCGCCGCGATTCACCGTGAACTGACTCCCTCTGGCGCGAACCGGTCCTTTGTTGAACACCCACTCCAACGGTGCAATGCCCGACTGGCCCAGAGGCTGGTGGACAAAGGTCATGGTGTGCAGTCCGCCCCAGCTCCAGTTGCCGCCTTCTTTCTCTTGCAATTCCTGCACCGCATCCGCCAGGGCGCGGCTCAGGATTTCCTCTCGCGTCTCGGTCTTGTCGGGCGTGGTGACATCGTCCCACCAGGCAGCGTCGGGGTTGTCCAGCAGTTGCAGCAGCGCCTCCATGCCGGCCCGGCTGTAGTCCTCCATCCACTCCCCCAGCTCATCGCTAAAGGTATTAAGGACCGCGTGGTGGAACCAGGCCTCGAATACCGCAGCGCCGGCGCTGTCGGCCTGCTCCTGCATATCCCAGTCCTGCAAGGCTGAAATCGCTTTGGCCTGGACGTCGCCGGCCGCGCTTACCTGTTGGAAGAAGGGCATCAGGCGCTCCGCCGGCAGCACGTAGGTGTCGGCCTGGATGTCGCGGAAGTCCTCCGGTGACAGTTTGTCCTTTGCCGTCAGCAGTTGCTCGATGCGCTGGGCCCGGTAGGGAGCCGCCCACTCGTTGGACAGGAAGTAGGGGTACGAATCCGCCACCACTTTGTTGTTGGCCGTCACGATATAGCCCGATGGCGGATTGAACGACCGGGGCATCTCGTCGAAGGGGATGAAGCCGGTCCACTCGTAGTCGCCGGTCCAACCGGGCACGGGCACGCTGCCGTCGCCGCTCTTGCGGATGGGGACCAGCCCTGTCGCCTGGTAGCCGATGTTGCCGGCGGTGTCGGCGTAGACGAAGTTCTGGCCGGCAATCGCCCAGTGGCTCAGCGCCGCCCGGAACTGGTCCCAATTCTCTGCCTCGTTGAGCCGGCGCAGGGCCTCGAACATGGTCGTGCCATCCAGCGCTGTCCACCGCATGGCCAGCGGCTGGAGCGCGCCCTTCAGGCTTTCCACAGCCGGGTTCATGATGGGGCCGTGGCGGGTGATGCGCACGGTAACAACTTCGGGATCGGGCCGGCCTTTGACGCGGATCACCTCCTGGATCACCTGCATCTCTTCCCACTGCCCCTGGAATTCATACTGATTCGGGTTGTCCGGGTTGATCTTTTCGATGTACAAGTCCTGAATATCGGGACCCAGGTTGGTGACGCCCCAGCCGATGTTTCGATTGTGCCCGATGACGATGCCTGGGATGCCGGGGAAGGTCACGCCAACCACGTCGAAGTCCGGTGCGTGGAGACCGTTGGCGTACCACACGCTGGGGATGTTCAACCCCAGGTGCGGGTCATTGGCCAGCAGCGGAGCGCCGGTCGTTGATTTGTCGCCGCTGACGACCCAGTTGTTGCTGGCCCAGGCTCCCGTCGAGATGCCGAGCACCTGCCTGATAGGGCGATAGGCTGTCAGAGTGGCATCCTGCAGAAAGGCGTAGTTGCCGACGCCCGGCGGCACGATAACCGGCGCGTCCTGGGGATAGGGCGGTACCAGATCAGCGACAGCTTGCCGGCCTACCTGGTTGATAAGGCGGGCCCGCAGGAGTTCAGCTTCCCAGTTGCCCCCCAGGTCCCAGGCCATGACCTTGGCCCAGACGATAGAGTCCAGGGGCTTCCACGGTTCGGGCTTGACGCCCAGGATGGTGTATTCCAGCGGCAGTCGGCCCTGATGGGACTCGATGTACGTATTGACTCCATCCACGTAGGCGGTTAGGATGGCTCGTACTTCGGGGCTGAGCAACTCCCAATCCTTCGCCGATGCGCGATGCATCCCCAGGTGGCGCAGGAAGATGTCGGTGTCCAGCGTGGCTTCCCCAACCAGTTCGCTAAGCCGGCCACTGCCGATGCGCCGGTTGAAGTCCATCTGCCACAATCGGTCGCCGGCGTGGACATACCCCTGGGCGAAGAAGAGGTCGTGCTCGTTTTGGGCGTAGATATTGGGGATGCCCCACTTGTCGCGGAAGACCTCGACCGGGGCTTGCAGGCCGGCCAGCGTCAGCGTGCCGTCGGTCTGGGGCCAGGCCCGGGGCAGGTAGTAGTAACGGGCGATCCCACCGGCGGCGATGATCAGCAGTAACAGCACTCCGAGTAGAATGATGATCTTGCGCACAATGATCCTCCTGGTATCGGCAATATCACTCAGCTACTGATTATATTGCTCTATCAGAAGGAGTCAACTGGGTGCGAGTATTTTGCGGCGCTACAGGTACCGCGCCTGACACCCGGTCCAGCGTACCCGATCTGAACCACAGGGGCGTCCGATGATGGCCCTGGTAAGCATAGAGGATCTGCGCCGGCTTGAGGATTTCGAGGACGCGCGGGACTCGGAACTGCTGCGCCGCGCCAAGGCTGCCTCAAAGGGCACGGTGCCTTTGGATCAGGTGATCGCCGAGTATGAGAGGGAACACAAGCTGAAGCTGTTGTAGACTTCCGGTAACCGTTCAGGGCATCTTAACACCAGCCCCTCGTCAAGCTCGGGATGAGCATCCTGAGTAGCGGGAACAGCGTGAACCGCGTATCGAAGGATGCGGGTTTGCAATGTGCGCCGCACCC
>JBHHXF010000187.1:0-7128 GCA_046756905.1 Anaerolineae bacterium
CTCGACTTTGGGTCGCAGACGGCCCAGTTGATCGCGCGTCGGGTGCGCGAGTGCCAGGTGTACAGCGAGTTGCTGCCGGCTGATGTGCCGTGGGATCGGGTCCAGGCACTCAACCCGGCCGGCTTCATCCTGTCCGGCGGGCCGGCCAGCGTCTACGAACCGGGCGCTCCTCAGTTGCCGGAGTACGTGCTGTCGAGCGGCAAGCCGGTGCTCGGCATCTGCTACGGCATGCAGTTGCTGGCGCACCACATGGGCGGCCAGGTGGCGCCGGCGGAGCGACGCGAGTACGGCCTGGCAGAACTCCACGTCGATAAACCCGACACCCTGTTCCGCAATCTACCGCGCGATCTGACGGTGTGGATGAGCCACGGCGACCGCATCGAGAGGCCACCGGCCGGCTTCCAGAAGCTGGCGCACACGGACAACTCGCCCATCGCGGCCATGGGCGACGCGGGCCGGCGCTTGTTCGGCATACAGTTCCATCCCGAAGTTGTTCACACGCCGCAGGGTCGCGCCATGATCCAAAACTTCCTGCGTGACGCCTGTGGATTGCAGGGCACCTGGACGCCCGGCGCGTTCATCGAGGAGTCCGTTGCCAGCATCCGCCGACAGGTTGGCCACGGACGGGTCGTGCTCGGTCTGTCGGGCGGCGTGGATTCGTCGGTGACGGCGGCGCTGGTCCATCGTGCGGTAGGGGACCAACTGACCTGCATCTTTGTGGATCATGGGCTGCTGCGGGCCGGCGAGGCTGCCCAGGTCATCGACACCTTTCACCGCAACATGGGGATGCGGCTGGTCGTCGTGGACGCCACCGACGAGTTCCTGGAAGCGCTGCAAGGTGTCAGCCATCCCGAACGCAAGCGGCAGATCATCGGCGAGAAGTTTGTGCGAGTGTTCGAGCGCGAAGCCCGCCGGTTGGGGCAGATCGATTTTCTGGCCCAGGGGACCATCTACCCGGATGTCATCGAGAGTGCGGCGCGGGACCGGCCCCATGCCCGGAGGATCAAGACCCATCACAACGTCGGCGGGCTGCCGGAGGATATGGATTTTAAGCTGGTCGAGCCGCTGCGCTACCTCTTCAAAGACGAGGTGCGCAAAATCGGCCTGGCGCTAGGGCTGCCCGAAGAAATCGTGTGGCGGCAGCCCTTCCCCGGCCCAGGGCTGGCGGTGCGCATCATTGGGGAAGTGACCCGCGAGCGGCTAGAGGTTCTGCGGATCGCGGATGCCATCGTCCGCGAAGAGATCAGCGCCGCCGACCCACAGCGGAAGGTGTGGCAGTATTTCGCCGTGCTGCCGCTGGTGCGCAGTGTTGGCGTGATGGGGGACGGGCGCACCTACGGCCACCTGGTGGCAGTGCGCGCCGTCTCCAGCCAGGACGGCATGACCGCCGATTGGGCCCGCCTGCCCGACGACGTCCTGGCGCGCATCTCGACCCGCATCGTCAACGAGGTGCCGGCAGTCAACCGGGTCGTCTACGACATCACCAGCAAGCCGCCGGCCACGATTGAGTGGGAGTAGAGACCAGTGATCAGTGATCAGTGATCAGTGATCAGTAATCAGTCGTCCGAATCTGATCACCGGTTACTGATTACTGATTACTGATCACTGATCACTGGCACTATTGCCAGTCCAGGTCTGATGAGGTGTCAACTATGTCCCTGCCCGAATCACTCATAATCGAAAGACTTCGCCTGGTGCGCGGTGTCCCTCAGGACGAAGCAACGACCGTCGCTGTGGTCGAGTCGCGTTCTGTGTTGCGCCGGCAAGACCGGGGCATCCTGTTCATCCTCATCGATCTGATGAATGAGGGTGCGGAGGATGAAAACCTGGTCCAACAACTGATGGACACGACGCGGCGGGCATTCGACCAGGAAACGGGGAGCATTACGCGCCGGCTGCGGCAGGCCGTTCTGGCGGCGAACCAGCGTCTTCTTGACTGGAACCAGCAGCGGTCGGACGGGCGGCAGGCCGCCGGCATAACCTGCGCCGCCCTCCTCGGCGACGAGGTGTACCTGGCACAGGCCGGGCCGGCGCTGGCCGTCGTCGCGCAGCCCGGTGTTGCCGATTGGTTCCCGCAGGATTCACCCTGGCTGGCAGAGGAGCCACTTACATCCATGCCAGGCGGTATATGGACGCCCCTGGGTCTACGCGACGACGTGTACGTCGCTCTCAGTTTCGCACGGATCGCCCCAGGCTACACACTGCTTCTCGCATCCGCCCATCTGACCCAACTCCTGGCCGATGATGACGTCGCCGAGCTGTTGGATCAGGAGCCGGAGGAGGTCGCTCGAGATTTGACCATCGTCGCATCCGGTCGCAGCCTGTCGGCTCTGGTGGCCAGCATTCTGGAAGAGGAGTCGGTCGAGATTATGCCTCAACCCGAGCCGGCGCCAGAGCCCGAGCCGGAACCATCCGGCCCAGGCATGGTAAGGCGGTTGGTGATGGCCGCGCGGCGCGGTGCGGTGGTCATGGGATCGGCGGCCGCCGCTGTTCTGGGTGGTGGGGCGCGGATTCTGGAAGCGTTGCTGCCGGAGCGTGTCGGTGCACTGGGATCGGAGCGCCGGCAGCGGGCGTTGATGTGGGTTGCCATCCTCATCCCCGTCGCCCTGGCGCTGCTCACTGTGGCCATGTACTGGGGCCGGCGCGGAGATCGCGAGACGCGCTTCCTCAATCTCATCCAGTCAGCGTCGGGACGAGTCGAACAGGCGCGAGCTGTCTCTGAGACTGACCCGGCCCAGGCCCGCGAACTCCTCCAGACTGCTTCAGACGAGCTGGATCGTGCATTGCAGCTTCGCCCGGACGATGCCTCGGCTGCGCGGCTGCGCAGCGATGCGCAGTTACAACTGGACGCGATGGACGGGATTGCCCGTCTCGGATATGTTACCGTGGTTGCCTCTCTGCCCGGTCGCGCCGACAATCGACGCCGGCTGATCGTCCAAAGTACGTCGGCGTTCGTGTTGAACGGCGACGAACAAACCGTACACCGCGTCGGGCTGGGCGACCGGCGTATCGCCGAAGTGCTGAAATCGGGCGACTCGCTGGACGGTCGATCGGTAGGCCCGCTGGTGGATATGGCCTGGGTGCCGGCCGGCGGTGTGCGGGATCAGGGAGGCGTGGTGGTGCTGGACTCGGCCGGTGCCCTCTGGCAGATCGACGTCGTGGGTAATGTAACGCAGCTCAACGTGACAGGCGCAGAGAACTGGCGTGGTCTGCGCCTGCTGGGAGGGTTCGCCGGCAATCTCTATGTCCTCGACGTCGGCCTGGGAGAGATTCTGAAATACCCACCCACGGCGGACGGCTACGCCATCCCACCCACGGAGTGGTTGTCGGCCAATCAATCGGTTGAACTGGGTGATGTGGTGGACATGGCCATCGATGGCTCGATCTACCTGCTCCGATCAACCAGCCGCGTTGAGAAGCTGGTGGCCGGCGAACCGGTACCCTTCGACCAGCCGGACGAGTTCAACTTGACCCAACCGGTGGCCTGCTTCGCCGTGCCGCCGCCAGGCAGTGTGTTTCTGGCAGACGCCACGCGCATCCTCCAGTTTGACACCGCTGGCATCTTTCAGCGTCAACTTCTCCCGCCGCAGGGCCGGTGGCAGCGCCTGAGCACGCTGTGGGTGGATGAGCCGAACGGGTGGCTCTACGCTGTGGACGCCGGCACGCTGGTCATGGCGGCGTTGCCGTGAAGCGGGTCAGACAGATGGCTAGATGGCTAGATGGCTGGATGGCTGCGCACGCCGCAAGCCAACAAGCCATCCAGCCATCCAGCTATCTAGCCATCTGTTTTCGGATTCTGGCACGACTGAAGTCGTTACTACAAACTGTCATCCCCCTTCGCGAACCAACAGAACCAGCAGCAGCAGCGCGACCAGGGATGCGCCGGCGGAGACCACACCGTTTAGCACCATTCCGCCCCGCAGCCACAGCAGGGTCGCTGTCAACGAGCCGGCCATGCGACCGGCCGACATAGCGGCCACATTTAACGCCATCAACGTTCCGCGTGTGGCCGGCGCCAGCTCCGACACCAGCGGGATGGATGATACCACGCCAAACTCGAAGGTGATGAATAGGACCGCCAGGCCCACCAGTGCCACGGCCAGGCTGCCAGTCAGGGCCGGCAACAGCAGATAGGCTCCGATGGTGAGCAGAGTACTGCCGGCCACCGCCCGCTTCTTGCCGATGCGATCTACAAACGCCGCCGACGCCCCCTCGGCCAGCAGCTCCGAAACTCCGATCACTGCCGATGCCACTCCCAGGGCGCTCACACTCAACCCGAAGTTCGACTCCATCCAGGCTCCGTAGACGACAAACACATTCTCGTTAGCGAACATCAGGAGGATGCTCACAATCAGCGCGGCCAGGGCGCTGCGATTCCGTATCAGGACCGGCGAGTGCAGATCAACCTGGAAACTGTGGGCGTGATCGGCCTTGGGCAGGCGTCGCGTCAGGAGAAAGCTGAGCAGGCCCAAGATGGAGATGGCGACGAACGGGGCCTGCCAGCCGCGAAGGGCGATGAGGAAGCCGGTGGCCGGCACGCCCAGCAACCATGCCGCCGACCACGACAGCTCGACCAGCGCCATGATCCGTCCCCGGCGTCGGTACGGGATCAGGTCCCCCAGATAGGCTTGCAGGGCCGGGTCGTAAACGACTTTGGCGATGCCCAGGAGCGCGAAGGCGAGAAACGCCACCGGGTAGACGGGCAAGCCAATCTGCCTGCCGGGCAGGGCGAGCAAAGCTGCCCCGATAACCAACAGCATCAGCCCACCGAGCATCATCGCCCGCCGGCCACGCCGATCCGAGAGCGGACCGAATAGAGGACTGCTAAGCCCTGCGAAGGCGCGAACCGTCAGCAGGAAGCTGACGGCGGTCAACGAGACGCCCAGCCCGCGGCTGATAGCCGGCAGGAAGGGGTAGACCACCCGATAGCTGCTGTTCAGGGTCGTACGAGTGAGCAGAATGATCCCCAGCGTCGAGCGGGCAGGCGTGGGAGAAGGGTCTTGCCCCGCAGAGCGATTGCTCACGATGGATAGATGCTCTTAAGCAACAACAGCCCGAGGCCAACCATGGCGACGCCGCACGCCAGCAAGATGCGGCGGTACCACGCGACGGATAGAGCGCCGGCCCGACTACCAATAAGCCAGGCGATGGCCATCTTCGAGCCGACGAGGAGGGCATAGAAGCTGCCCAGAAACAGCACGGGGTAGAGGGCCGACTGACGCCAGCCTGCCAAGAGCGTGGGCGCGCCAACCGCAGCCCAGAACAGATAGGGATGGGGGTTTAGCGCGTTGACGAGGGCACCGCGCCACAGCTCGCTGTTCACGTCCTCGGCGTAGTGGGTCTTCACGGCCAGAGTCTCGGTGCGGGCTGAACGCAGGATCTCAATTCCCATGTAGATCACGACCAGACCGCCGGCAGCGGTGATCGCCGGAAGCGTCCAGTCGGGCAGGCGGCTGAGGGCAAAGACGGCCAAAACGACAATCGGCAGGTCGGTGATGAGGGGAGCGATGGCCACCCGCAGTCCGCCGGCCAGCCCTGAGCGCAGGGACGCGGTGACCACGAGCGTGGAGAGCGGACCGGGCGTGATGCCGGCGGCGAATCCTAGACTGAGCCCGAGAAGGAGATAGGTCATGCTGAGGCGCGCTCTGCTAAGCGCTTACGGCTCCAACAGTAACTGGCGAGCTGCCTCCAGACGTTCCAGAACTTTCTCTTTGCCGACGATTTCCAGCGTGCCGAAAAGCGGGGGCGCTACGCGCTTGCCGGTGACGGCAACGCGGATCGGTGTGAGAAACTGACCGACCTTAAGCTCCAGGTCGCTGGCCTTGGCACGCAGCGCGTGTTCGATGGCATCGTGCTCGAATGGCTCGACGCTGGCCAGTACCGCGTGGGCGGCCGCCAGTGCGACGGTCGTCTGAGCCACGTCCATCTTCTTGCCAGGCAGGTCGGCTGGATCGGGATGAACGTCCTCCTCGAAGAAAAAGTCGATCCAATCGGCGGCTTCGCCCAGGGTGTGGATGCGCTCCTGGATCAGGGGCGTGATTCGCCGCACGAAGGCCGGCTCCACATTGAATCCCTTTTCCCGCAGGAAGGAGGTGAGCCGGTCGGCCAGCTCATCAACGGACAGTTGGCGGATATACGCGCCGTTCATCCATTTCAGCTTGTCATACGAGAAGACCATGGATGCTGGCCGAATGTCTGCCACGTCGAAGCGTTCGATAGCCTGCTCGCGAGTGAAGATGTCCTGGTCGCCGCTGTAGGACCAGCCGAGTAGGGCCAGGAAGTTGAACAGCGCCTCCGGGAGGTAGCCGGCAGCCCGGAACTCGCGGACCTCGGTCATCTCGGCCGAGCCTCTGCGTTTTGAGAGCTTCCCCTTGCCGCTGGGGTCCAGGGTCATCGGCATGTGGGCAAAGGCCGGCGGTTCCCACCCGAATGCCTGGTACATCACCAGATGCGGCGGGACGCTGGAAATCCACTCGTCGCCCCGAATGATGTGTGAAACCTCCATGAGGTGGTCGTCGACGACGTTGGCGAAGTGATAGGTGGGAAAGCCGTCGGATTTGATGAGGACGATGTCTTCCAGATGCTCGAAGTCGAACGTGATCTCACCTCGGATCATGTCTTCGAAAGTGATCTGACCTTCCAGCGGTGTTTTCAGCCGGAGGACCGACGCGATACCTCCAGCCTCACACACTGCCCGCTCCTCATCAGTCAGATTGCGGCAATGCCGGTCGTATCCGGGCGATTCGCTGCGCGCCAGCTTCTCCTGTCGAACCTTCTCCAGCCGATCAGGGCTGCAGTAGCATCTGTAGGCGTGGTCGCCGGCCAGCAGTTCTGCGGCATATTTGTGGTAGATGTCCAGGCGCTCCGACTGAAGGTATGGCCCGTAGTCGCCGCCAACGTCAGGCCCTTCATCCCAGTCCAGCCCCAGCCAGCGCAGTTGTGCCTTGATGTCCTCCAGTGCACCCGGCACAAACCGCTTCCGGTCCGTGTCCTCGATACGCAGGATGAAGTCGCCCCCGGTGTGGCGGGCGTACAGCCAGTCGAAAAGCGCCGTTCGCGCGTTGCCGACGTGCAGCCAGCCGGTCGGGCTGGGGGCGAAGCGGACGCGAACGCGTTGACCGGGCTGCA
>JBHHXF010000188.1:0-7069 GCA_046756905.1 Anaerolineae bacterium
CGGACCGGTCAAGAGCTAAAATTCTCATCTACTGATTATATCATGATTATATTATACCACATGCCAACAAGAAAGCCGGCTCGGAAGAGCCGGCTCATTCTCTGTATCTCGTCAACGCCGGGGGAGGTATTGTGACGCCCCCGGTGGCGGCAGCTACTCTTTCACCATTGTGTACAACGCCTGGTCGCCGGCGAAGAACTCGATATCTGCGATGCCATAACCTTCGCTGAGAAGATCTGCTAGCGCCTGGGCACAATCAGTTCTCAAGGCGAGCCTGGGTGCTCCGACGCTGCGACTGATGCGTTCAACGGTAAGCCCATCCTGGAGATGTCCCAACGGTATACACGTGAAAATCACCACTTCCGTGCTTCCGGGTTCCTCGGCCGATTGAGCATAGATGCTGTTGCTGTGTCCCGTGCTGCTCACGAGCAACGCCAACACGACGAGCACGACGGCCAGGAAAACCCCAACAGTTCTCTTCACTTCGTGACTCCTTCCCCGATCAGCAACGTGCCTTGGTCCATGTTAATTGGAATGGCGTCATGGCCCCGATCTTACGCGGTGGGGCTGGAGGCCACACTGAGGGAAGGGCTGTTTCGGTTCAGGTACCAGGTCAGATAGCGGCTGATGATTCGGTCGCCGAGGATCCAGCATAGCTGCAGGATGCGTCGGTGGTGGAAGGGGCCGTATGCCAGTTTGGCGAGTCGGGTTTTCAATGTGAGATCGCGCCCCAGGTGGCTGTTCAGCACGCGCTGGCGGTAGCCGGCAAAACCGAAGTCGTCGTGAGTGAAGGCCTGCACGAGCTCATAGGCTGCCAGTCCGCCGTACATCAGGGCGTGAGAGATGCCCTCGCCGAAGAGGGGGTCCACGCCGGCCGCGTCACCAACCAGTAGCACGCCCGGCACGGCGAACGTCGCCGCCCGATCAAACCAGCGTTCGGGATGCCCCTTCAGTTCGTAGTCCTCCAGGCTGCGCCGGCGCGCTCGCAGGGCTTCCCGCAGCGCTCGTCGCAGGTCGCCGCGCAGGTTCGGGTGAACTCTTGAATCAAAAACACCCCGGTTCATGTGGGCCTGGCCGTCGATGAGGCTGGGGAAATCCCACACGTATCCCTGGACTCCGTCGGGTACGCAGTCGAAGTCGAAAACGGCTGTGTGATCGACGAACTCCGGCGTGGCATGGGGGTCCTCCGGTGTCAGGATTTCCAACAGGCGTGAAACACGGTTGGGCGACTGATTCAGACCTATTTTCTGTCGAACGGTGCTGTTCGCTCCGTCGGCCGCAACGACGGCGCGGGCTGTGAGCCGGCCTTGGTTGGTGTCGATCTCCAGAGTGCGGTTACGCTGGCGCACGTCGAGAACCTTCACACCGTCGCATACGCGGATTCCTCGCTGGCGGGCCACGTCTGCCAGCGCCGCGTCGAACTCATCGCGCCGCACCACGCGGAACATGTGGGGTGATCGAATCGTGAAGGCCCGGCCGGCGTACTGGAAGCGTGCCGCGTGAATCCACACGGACGGCACGTCGATGTGGATACCCAAGCCGGCCAGGTAAGCATCTACCGGTCGGGTGATTCCGCCACCACACAGCTTCTCCCTGGGGTAGGTTTCCCGCTCCAGAATCACCACGCGCTCGGCCAGCCGGCGGTCGAGCCGCTGCAGGCTTAGGCCGGTGGACAGGCCAGCCGGCCCGCCACCAACGATGATGATCTCGCAATCATTCGGAAGGTTGGGTGACATCTCCTGGTCCTCAATTCGACACGCAGGCCGTCGGCGCCGGCTTGTGTCGCCCTACAAATTCGGCATGATGAACCACATCAGACTGATGAGGTCCAGCGCCACCAGGCCGGCGACCAGCAGGCCCAGCGCAGTCGGCTGAACGGCCCGAGGCACGAGTTCTCGGAAGCCGAGGGCCGCGAACAGGGCGATGGGAACCAGCGCGGGGAAAAGATAGCGTCCCTGGTGCTGCACGAAAGTGAGGTTGTACCACACATAGGCGCCGAAGGTCAGGATGATGGACAGGGCCAGCAGGCCCAGGGATGCCCACTGCCGGCGGCTCAGGCGGTCCGGGTCGCGGAGGCTGCGGATGAGGAAGAGCAGGCAGCCGGCCACACCCAGGAGCGTCGCGATCAGCAGGCCGGTGTAGATGCGCTGGTCCATGAACACACCCATCCACCCAAAAACACCCCAGAAGCTCTTGAAGGTGAAGTTCCAGGCCCGGTCCCAGAAGGCCCCCCAGCCATAGACTGCGATCCAATCCACGGTTCGCCACTGTCCCGCGACCACTGCGCTGTGGCGCTGTCGCCCAAACAGATCCAGGCCGCCGTAGATGACCGCATTTCGGACGAACCACCAGGCCGACAGGGCCAGGGAAACGGAAAAAAGGAAGAACAGGGAAACGACGCGGGGTCTCGATCGGCTGCGTCCTTCCAGCCACCAGTGCCCGACTTCGGCTGCCAGCAGGATGGCCGCCGATGGGTAAACGGTGCCCTTGGTGAGCAGCCCCAGACCATACAGGATGCCGCCGCTAATCACGTATCTTTCGCGCGACAGGCGACCCTGCAGCCGCAGCAGACTCACCAGCAGGATGCCGGCGATGATCAGTTCGGCCAGCGTGTCGTTGTTGATGCCGGCGCTGATGGCCAGGTGCATTGGGATGAATGCAACCAGAGTCGTCGTCGTCAGAGCCAACCAAGTGTCATTGCCGAATACTACCTGGACCACCCGGTACGCAACGACCAGCAGCACTGCGCCGGCGGCAACCGAGAGAAGGCGCAGCGCGATGACCTGCGTAGCCATCGGCAGGCCGGCGGTTGCCAGGAAGAGGGGTACGGCCAGCAGGTAGTACAGTGGTGGCTGCCAGGCCTCGTAGTCGATGTTGTCCACGGACATCGACGGCGGGAAGCGCTTCGCCTTGATCTCTTCCAGGTACTCGGCGGGATAGTCGCCCGGCTCCAGCACGGGCAGTTGGCCCGTGTGGACCAGATCGGCGATGTAGTTGTAGTGGGCCGGCTCGTCGGGCACCTGCCAGGCCGGCGTGTAAACCGCGTACGCGATTCCCAGGGCGACGTAGATGGCGATGATGAGCGTCAGTAGCGGGTGAGCAGTGCGTGTCATGGCCAGTATTCTACCCGACCAGGGCAGAAAAGCAAATCTCAAATCCTATGCCTGTTGTTGGAAATTGCCCGCTTGGAAACCAGGCTGTTGACAGGCAATTGACGCTGTGATACACTCACATTGGCTCGGAGAATCACTTTCATAGTTGCCTTGGGGGCAAGATTGGCGAGTGGATGGAGAATTCGGGGGAGCTTGTGGGTCAGATGAGATTAGGAGAGCAGGTCGCACGTGAAATGGAGAGGTTGTGGCGGAAAAGTATTGAGGATGTGAATCGAGGCGTAGTCAGGGAATACGCTGCAACCCTCGTTGAAGAGCAAGACGGCAAACTGAGGTACGTACCATGAAACAGCGAAGTTCGATCAATGATGCACATCTTTGGGAGCTAAAGGATCTCTGGGAGCAGAAACGGAAGAGTTCACATGTCTCGGAACCTGCCACCGATCTCGCAGCGATTGATTTGGAATATCGGCGCCAACAGTGGCAGGTGAAGGGGAGGCTGGTTCCTCGGGGGGTCCGTCGCTACGTGGCGTTTTCGAGTTCCAACCCTCGCTTTTCGTTCACGTTTCTTTACCCCGAGGCATGGGGGGTGAAGATCTTCGAAGACGAGGGGCATGGTGAGGTGTTTATCCTGGGACCCAGGAACGATGCCAACACCTACAGTCTGGCACTGGCAGTTCACGTTTTTCCTGCTGAGGAGGAAGGTGGTAAGCACGTGACTCTCAGTCAGGTGATGGCGGACCGTCTTGAGCGCAGCAAAGGATTGACCGGTTTTCGGGTGATTTCAAAAGCCCGAGGGAGCCTGGCGGGAGTTAACGCACTGGAGTTCGAGGTAAGTTACTCAATCCCCCTTCTGGTTGGTGGTATGCGTGTGGAGGATACCCCGATTGTGGAGCGAAGGATTCTCTTAAAGCAGGCTGGCCGATTCTGTGAGCTGATGTACCGTGCCGTTGAAGAAGATTATTATACTTATCTGGAGTCATTCAAGGATGTAGTCCAAACCTTCAAATTCCAGGAGGATCGAGCTGCGCGAGCGTATCGCCCGCTGGTGCAGACACCGGCCCACGTGATTGGTGAAGAACCTGGATCGTATGAGACGGATGAATAGATAGGATTGACTCCCGAATTGGCGATGGACAAGTAACGTCCGGCTGTGGCTGCCTACTGGTCTGACAATGCCTTGAATCGCTCCTGTACAATCTCTTCCAGCGTCGGCCGGCCTTTCACCTGCAGTTCGTAGCGCACGCGGTGGGCCGGCCTCTCGATCTGGATGAGCTGGCCCAGGTCGATGGGGGTGGCGATGAGCACCTGGTCAGCCGGCGTGGCATGGATGGTCTCCTCCAGATCACGAATCTGCTGTTCGCCATAGCCCATGGCCGGCAACACCGGGCCGGTTTCAGGATACTCGTCGAAGGCTTTCGCGATGGAGCCGACGGCGTACGGTCGTGGGTCGACGATTTCGGCGGCTCCGAATTGCCGGGCAGCTACAACACCGGCGCCATACTTCATCCCGCCGTGGGTCAACGTGGGGCCATCTTCTACAACCAGCACGCGAGCTCCCCGGATCAGCGCCGGGTCGTCAACCGAGATGGGGGATGTGGCCTCGACGACGGTTGCGCCTGGATTCATCTCCTGGATGTTGTGGCGGACGGTGTTGATGCCGTCGGGCGGCGCGGTATCCAGCTTGTTGATCACTACCACGTCGGCCAGGCGCAGCGTGGTCTCGCCAGGGTAGTATTGCACTTCGTGGCCAGCCCGATGCGGATCGACCAGAGTGAATAGTAGATCCGGTTGAAAGAAGGGGAAGTCGTTGTTCCCGCCGTCCCATAGAATGATGTCGGCCTCGTCCTCGGCCTGGCGCAAGATTCTACCGTAGTCTACGCCGGCGTAGACCACCGTCCCGTGGGCCAGGTGAGGTTCGTACTCCTCTCGCTCCTCGATGGTGATGTCGAAGCGTGCCAGGTCGTCGTAGGTCTCGAAGCGCTGCACGGCCATGGCTGACAGGTCGCCATAGGGCATGGGGTGGCGGACCACGACCACACGGTGGCCGAATTGGCGCAGAATGCCGGCCACGTGCCGGCTCGTCTGGCTCTTACCGGAGCCGGTGCGGACGGCACACACGGCGATCACAGGCCGGTGGCTCTTCAGCATGGTGTGGTGTGGCCCCAGCAGGCGGAAGTCGGCGCCGGCTGCCAACACACGGCTGGCCTCGTGCATCACGTACAGATGAGAGACGTCACTGTAGGAGAATAGGACCTGGTCGATGCGTTCCCGCTGCACCAAGTCGGTCAGCTCCGATTCGGGGAGAATCGGGATGCCGTTCGGGTAGAGATGGCCGGCCAGGTCGGGAGGGTACCGCCGGTCGGCGATGTTCGGAATCTGAGCCGCCGTAAACGCGACGACATCGAAACCTGGATTGTCGCGGAAGTAGACGTTGAAGTTGTGGAAATCACGCCCCGCTGCGCCCATAATGACGACTTTGTCACGTGCCATGAGCTTCTTGAACCCCTTTCGTCTCAACTAACTCGTTTTCGATGTTGGGCCACGTGAAACGTGAAACGTGAAGATATTGCATCAAGCACAGTCATCACATTTCACGTTTTACGCTTTGGCCGCTTCACTGAGCGAATTTGACCAGTACCATACTCGGCTCTCGAGGGCGGCCCCTGGCGGTGCTAGGCGAATCTCGCCAACAGGATGCCGAACTCGTAGAGCAAGATCATGGGGCCCATGACTAACAGCATGGTGAAAGGATCAGTGGTTGGTGTGAGAATCGCGGCGACGCCTGCGGCCACTACGATGGCGTAGCGCCGGCTGCGGGCCAGACGCTGATGGCTTACGACCCCTATTTTGGAGAGGAAGTAGATCACCAGAGGTGTTTCAAAGATTAGGCCGGTGATTACGAGGAAACGGACTACGAAGGAAACATAGTAGTCTAGGCGCCACTGCTGGACAACCAGATCCGACAGGAATCCCTGGAGAATCGGAAGGCCGAAGGGCAGGATGACGAAGTATGCAAAGAGCAGCCCCAATACGAACAACAGCCCTGCCAGTGGAGCAACTAGATACAGCCAGCGCCGTTCCCGCCGTGTTAAGCCCGGTACCAGGAAAGCCACGAACTGATAGACGATAACCGGCATTGCAATCGCCAGGCCACATAACAGGGCCACCTTGAAGTAAACGACATACGTCTCGGTGGGGGTGAAAGCCTGTAGCGGGGCTTCGCCTGGCAGCAGGGACCTGAAGGCCTCGAGCACTTGCTTAGCAAAGATGATGCTGAGACCGGTGGTGACAGCCAGGGCGATGGCAGCCTTGATCAGGCGCTGGCGGAGCTCCTCTAGATGTTCAATAAGCGTCATCCGGACTTCGCTGTCCGGTGGCACGGGGGCTGGCGCAGGTTCAGGGGGCGCTGGTGGGGATGGCGGCACCGGCGGCTCCACGGGGGTGACAGACGTCACGAGGCCGGAATCGTCCACGATGGCCTGTACCTCGTGGCCGACACCGATTTCAGGTTCTACGTTAGCCGCTGACGCGAGGCGGTGTTCTTGACCGTCGATGGTAACAGACTCGCCCGGAGTCAACTCCTCGACTGTTCCCGTTAAAATTGTGCCGTCGGCGACTGTATCATGCACCTTCGTCAGCCGGCTTCTCCTGCTTGGTTGACTCGGTTTCGCCGTGCACGGCGCGCTCAGTTGCCTCTATCTCACGTGAAAGCTCTTGCGTAATTTCGCTGGATGCCTCGCGAAATTCTCGCATCGATTTGCCCAGCGCCTGCCCAATTTCAGGCAGCCGGCCGGGACCAAAAACAATGAGAGCGATGACAAGGACCAGGACTACCTCAGCAGGACCTAAACCAAACATCTTATTCCTCCCATTTTCCTCTTGACTACTACAATGCTACTTGCCTGATTCGTTGCTACGAACTAGACACACCGGGATTTACAAAGCATGTAGCTACT
>JBHHXF010000189.1:0-7064 GCA_046756905.1 Anaerolineae bacterium
CGATTGGTATACCAATCGTAGACCCAGAGGTTGCTGTCGGACCAGGCCAGACCGAACGGCTGCTGCACAATGGAATAACGATCCAGAAGAGTAAAGCTGTTTGAGTCCAGCCTGTCAATGAAGCCACCGCTGCGGTTGGCAACCCAGAGATCGCCCCCCCGGAAGGCCATGCCGGCCGGGGAAAAGGTGCCAGATACCTGGAAAGTCTCCGCTACCTCGAAGTCCGTCTTGTTGTGCCTGTAAATGGTACCATCCAGTGCCGACCAGATAAACTCCCCGTCCCAGGCAATCGCTTTCAGGTGATGAAGATTCGGCGCTCCGATCTCCCCCTCATTGATCCACAGATCCGCTCCGAGGTTTGGGTCCGTCATGTCATGACGGATGAGATCGCCCCAATGGACCGACCAGAGGTTATCGCCATCCCAGGCAAGGTCTCTCGCTTGCATGAACGGATCGCGGCGGACCTTGACCGTGTCAATGATCGTGAGGCCGTCCTCCCCCTCCTGGACCTTGTAGAAGACCCCTTTGAAAACGTCGGCCATCCACAGAGAATCGCCCGCCCAGGCCAGTGAGAGGGCGTACTGTGTGGGGCTTTCGTAAGCGATCCAGTACTCGTTCGCCTCCACCATAGCCAGCTTTGACAACGTCTGCTGGGGAGTGGGGGTCGCGCCACATCCGCCCGGCCCGGCGCACTCGCATGCCTGCGTGGGACTCGGCGTCGGGGTGGTAGTGGGCCAGGGTTGGCGCCAGTTGGCGACCACCAGGGGCAAATAGGCCCGGCAGCCTGGCTCGGAGGCCGCGGTCATGACGTCCACAACGTCGCCGATGCCGTTGGCGTTGGCGTCGCCTGCGCATTGGGGGGCCGGCGGTGTGGGTGTAGAGGTGACCGCGGGAATCGGGCTGGAAGTGGCCGTAGGCGTCGGCGTTGCAGTCGAGGTGGCGGTGGGTGTGGGCGTTGCGGTGGCGGTGGGCGTGGGCGTCTGGGACGGCAGCGAGGTAGTCAGGTAGTACGCCACCGTGTCCTCGGGTGCCAGGACGCCGGATACTTCAATCACGTCTTTCACCGCGCCGGGCCTGCTTGCGTCGCTAGTGATGGTGGCATCGGGGCTCTGAGCCGCCTCGTTGGACAAGGCACCGTTCCCTCCGAGGGCGATGGTCAGAAGAAGGAGGTTCAGGCCAAATATCGTCGCTAGTCGTGTCATGGTCTAACTTCAGGCGTTC
The DNA here is from genome assembly GCA_046756905.1 of Anaerolineae bacterium. Lineage (GTDB taxonomy): Bacteria > Chloroflexota > Anaerolineae > Epilineales > JAANWY01 > JBHHTZ01. The sequence goes on from JBHHXF010000189.1 coordinate 1,222, forward strand.
CCCTGGTATTCCCACTGAACCGGACAGGGTTATGGCTCGGTATGCATGTCATTAGCGGAGACGGAGAGAAACTCCACTTCCCCGTCCTTCGTCCAGCGCGCCAGCAGGTCGTCGAATTGGTAGACCCACTCGTCCGGCCCGGCGGCCAGGCGAGTGGCAGCAGTGAAGTTGCCCACGGTCTGGGATGTGGTCAGATAGCTGTAATAGGCCGGCCGGGGCTGATAGTTCACATCCACCAGCGCTCGCACCGTTTCCAGCTTGCCCTGGTAGGCGCGGGTACTGTAGTAGGGCAGATAATACACCCGTGTCGCGCCCTCGCCCAGGGCGGTGAGCAACAGCTTGGGCACGTCGCGGCCGTGGGCGGCCAGATCGTACCTGGCGTCGTCGTGCCAGGCGTAGCCGATTTCCCACGCCTCGATGGGAATGTTCGCACCCTGCGCTTGCATGTGGGCCTTGGTCCAATCCATCACCGGGGTCAGCAGATCCCACGCTTCGTAGAAGTGCAGTTGGTAGATGTCAGGCTGGGGCTGCATCTGGAAGTGCCACTGCATCACGGCCAGGTCCTGCTGCGTCTCCGGGCTGTTCAGCAAGGCCAGCAGCTCGGCCTCGTCCGCCACCGTTCCCAAATAGCGGCGAGCGAAATAGCGATTGACCCAGTCGATGGCACCGGCGACGTTGCCCCTGTCGTACAGGTCCTGGGCGATAGCCAGGCCGTAGCTGAGGCTGGTCATGCCGAAGTCGGCCACCCGCGCCGCCGGGTCGGCAGCCTTCACCGCGGCGTAGCCATGCTGCCACACTGGCCGGTAGTCGTCCAGCGTGCCGGCCCAGTACGCCGGCGCGTTCACCTCGTTCTCGATGGCGTAGGCCCGCACCCGCCCACGATAGCGGCTTGCCGTGGTATACACCCAGTCGTCGTAGTCGTCCAGGCTGACCGGGGGCTGCGAGCCACCTTCCGGGCTGGTGGCGTAGCCCACCCCCCAGTGCCCCTGGCCGGCTACCAGCTTCAGGCCCAGGTCCACGCCACAGGCTTCGGCATCGTCCACCACCCCGTCCAGCAGGTCGAAGGCCCACTGATCCTGCGCCGGCTCGATCCCCTGCCAGGGCACCACCACCCAGGTGGCCTTAGCCCCAATCCCCTGCGCCTGGCCGCAGTCGAAGATGTTGCTGGTGCGGCTGATGCCGAAGCGGTGAGTAGACGACGTAGAGGGGCAAGGCCCCGAGTTCTCATCCCGCCGCAGGATAACCCCGCTCCTGGGGTTCAGGGCGATCTCGCTTACCGGAGAGCCATCGTTGCCCGGGTCCACGCCGCAGATGCGCCGCAGGGGCGGGTCGAAGGTGACGGTGCTGCCCTGGACGCTGTACAGGGCGACGCCATGCTCGAAGTCGCGGCGGTAGACACCGGGGACATCCGGCACTTCGTACCCAGGGCCGAGGGCCTGTCCCAGCCAGCCGAGATGGTCGCTGCGCCCCGCGCCCGTGTACAGCGGGTGATCGGCGGCGTAGCCGTTGGGGTCCACGCTGAACTCATCGAACCAGTCCTCGGGTTGGCCAGCGAGCCCGTCTTCGTCAAGGGCTTCGATGCGCGTGGCGTGGGCACCGTCGTGCCCGTAGAAGCCGTCGCCCAGCACGAGGGTGAGGGCCAGGATGTGGCGGTGCTGCTCGAAGTTGTGCACATAGAGGGCGTTGCGGTCCCGCTCGGAGATGAGGGCGAAAACCGGCTCGGCCAGGTTGCCCGGCGCGAAGAGGTCCGCGTACTGCTGCACGGCTTCGGGATACGACTCCTGGAAACCGCCGTTGAAGTCCTCGAACCGCCGGCCATTCTGGTTCGGCCGCGGGAAGCCGGTGAAGTGTCCGTTCCTGATGACGTAGAAACGCCGGCCCATGGCCGCAGCCGCTTCCTTCAGACGCCGGGCGTACTCTTCGTAAACCACCAGCAGTCGGGCGTTCACCTCGGTCAGGTTATCCACCTGGCCGTCCAGGTTGAGATCGAGATGATAGCCCTGTGCATCGGCGGGGTCGGCCAGGCGGAAGCCGAAGGGCTTCCAGCTTTCGTCGTCGGCGTCCATGATCACCCCGTCCACCAGCCAGGTCTCGTCCGGCGCGCCCAGGGGATAGCGCGAGGGCATCAGGATTTCGGTGACGTACTCGGCCGCCGCATCCACCCAGTCAGCGCGGTCTACCACGATTTGGTTGCAAGCTAGCGTGCTGTCACCAAGACACCAGCGGTTCATGAGAAACGCCGGCGAGCCGAAGCTCTCCGAAGAGTGAGGCACGATGCCGGCGCGGCTGCCGGCCTCGTAATGCTGCGGGCGGCCATAGATGGCGCGCTTCGGTTGGCCGTTCACGAACTTCACCGCCACTGTGACTTTCCCCGTCTGGGCGTCCAGGCTCTGGATGGCCATGATCTCCACCGTGCCACGACCGGCGCCGGCCTGGTTGTCGAAGAAACTCAGGTAGTACCAGTCATAGCGGTCGGAGGGACGCCAGTAGCCCAGACCCAACTCGCCGCCGCCCCGCACGCCCCAGTCCCGCCAGCGCTGCACGTCCTCCGGTCGGAACTGGAAGGTGAGCGTGGAGGTCTTCGTCACCGGTTCCTGGAGTTGGATCAAAGGCGTGTACGCGAACCAGCGGGGGCTGAGGCGGTCGATAAACCAGCGCTGAGGGCTGTTCGTGCCGTAGCCGAAGTGGTTTGCCTCGATGTGTTCCAGGCCGCGATGGGCGAAGGTGGTCAGGTTCGGGTTGCGTTTCTTCGCTTCGTAGACTGTCACCTGGGTGATGCCACCGCGGCCGGGATGGCTGAGATCGTAGGTGGTGTCGGACCACGAGCCAACCCCCTGCCGCTCGCCCAGGTCGAAGCCACCGGCGCTGCCATCGGAGTACAGCGCGCCGGTGGTGATAGCCCCGTAACGGCTGAGCGCGTCGTAGGCAGCTTCGTCCTCGGGGACGAGACTGAAGAGGTTGGCCTGCAGGCGTGGGTAACGGGCGGAGGCCGGCGTCGGTGTGGGCGTGGGGGTGGGCCAGGGTTGGCGCCAGTCGAAGTCCTCGACTGTAATCACCCAGGGGTCGGTGAGAGTCTCAGCCGCCTTCTGGTTGCTTACGATGGCTCGTCTGGCATCTCCCTGACCGCCGTCGCCCCAGGAATACCAGCAGACGGTGAGGGGGAAATTGGCCCTGATTTCCTCGACCAGCCGGGTGTAGTCATAGGTTCCCTGGGGCTCCTGAAGGTTCGGGCCGAACTCAGTCAGGCAGTAGGGCTTCCCCAAGGCGGTCAGGGCCGCATAGCCCGGGGGGTTGACCGGGGCCGGGTTGGGATCTCCCAGCCTGCCCCCTACCGTGTAGTGGGACTCCCCGACGATGTCAACATAGGCGTCCCCCGGGTAGTTGGTCTCCGGCGGCAGTACGTGGGCGCTGGTGGCGTCGGCTGGAGCGTAGACCCAGAGGAGGTTGTCCAACCCCCAATGATACGTGAAATAGTTGTACATATGCTGCCAAAGGGCTTTGAAAGCTTCGGGGTCCCTTGGAGCTGTGTCCTTCCCCCACCAGAACCATCTCCCGGTGCTCTCGTGGAAGGGCCGCCACAGAACGACCACCCCGGCGTTCTGGAGATCCTTGAGAGCCAAAGCCACACGGTCCAGATCAGCCTCCCAGATAGCGTTCATCGGGTCCGCAGGGTCAACGAGGGCGGTGAGGTCATCGTTGGGGCCGCGATCCCACGCAGATTTCCTCGTCCAGGGGTTGGGAGCGTGCCAGGAAACGGTGACCAGCCCACCTCGGTTCCAGTGGTTGATGAGGATGGGGTTGGTCCTGCCGATCAGGTCCCAATGGCCCTGGGATTCGTCCCATCGCTTGCCGTATCCGTAGTCGGCGCCAACCATCCCCACCCACTCCTCCGTCTGGGCCTGGAGTTCGACCACATATTTCTGGTACCCGCTTTCCACCCCTTCGCCAAACCCCAGATGCTGACCTGAGATGAGACGCTCCGAATTCCGGTTGGGAAGGCCCTGGAGCCAGGAGAGGAGTTTCTGGGCAGCCATGGACGTCGGTGTCAGGGTTGGAGTGGGCGTAGACCAGGGCTGGTGCCACTGAGCGGCCACCAAAGGCAGGTAGACGTAACAGGGCAGGTCCGAGGCCGCGGTCATGATGTCCACCACGTCGCCGATGCCGTTGGCGTTCGCGTCGCCTACGCATTGGGATGGCGGCGGTGGGGGTGGGGGTGTCGCCGTCGGCGTGGCCGTCGGAGAGGGGGTAGGCGTCGGGGTTGGCGGGGCCACGCCGCCGCTCACCTGGAGCACCCGCGTTTGCCTCGGTCCCAGCGTCAGGTCAACGACGATGTCCCCATCCATCACGCTGAACGGGATGGTCTGGGCGATGGCAATGTCGGTGATCACAGCACTGGCCGGGTCGGTCAGGCCCAGAGGGACAGTCGCGACCGTGATCGTGGCAGCGCGAGTGAGGTCGGTGCGGTTGTGCACCGTAAAGTGGATGTCTGTTTGAGTTCCCCTGAGTTCCCCTGAGTTCCCCTGAGTTCCCCGGAACTCGGAGAAACTCGGAGAAACTCGGGGGATCTCAGACCCGCCGAAGCGTTCGATCCACACCTCGTCGCTGTCCGCGTGAGCGTAGGTGAGGGGCTGCCAGCCGGCGGCCCAGTATTGCCGGACCAGTTCCACGGTGTCGGTGACAATCTGCTCGGCCTCCGGCTCCCAGTTCCCCCCGTTTGGTCCCCGGCGAGAATGAACGCCGTAAAGCAAGGCCATCTGGCTGTAGGTATAGGCCTCGGTGGCGGTGAGCCCGTCCGTCTGGTTGGCGAAGAGGTAGGGCCGGCCATAGGCAATGGCCCGCCGGTAGTCCAGAATCTGCGGGTTGAAGTTCTGTCCCTCGCCATTGCCTTTCACGTTTCCTTCGCTGCCGAAGGCGTCGATGTACTCGGCCAGGTAGTTGGGGTTGCCCAGCCCCCAGAAGTTGATGGAAATCGCTCGATCGGCGCCCCAGTTGGTGTCCAGGTAGTCGCGCAAGAAGGCCAAGTATTCACGCAGGGCGAAGCCGTTGTGTACAGCCGGCTGGTAGGTGTGCGGCGTGTACGTCAGAGGCCAGTCGGCGACCGCCAGGCCCCCGGGGCGCAAGTCCACAGCCGGCGGGGCCATGAAGTTGTCCATCTGCACGCCGTCCAGGTGAGCGCCGGCCTGGGTGGTGGCGGTGAAGGCGGGCGTCACACGCCAGTCCAGAAGAAAGGATGCCAGTCCGTCCTCCAGGTCCGGGTCGATGTTGGCCGCCCAGATAGCCTCCCACCAATCGGGGGCCCACTCGAAGACCCCCAGCTTCTTCATCGACCAATCGCCGTTGGGGTCCACTACGGCGCTGTTGATGATGGCGCGCGCCAGGGCGACGTCCCATGGTCGGGGGCTGGAGAGGGTATCGGTCACAATGGCCAGGGTCTCATCCAGGGTGGGACGAGGTTCGCTGCTGGGTGTGAGCTTCAGGTTCAGCTCGCCAGCCGTGTACTGCGCAGAGTAGATGTTGGCCGCGTCCTCGAGCAGGGCTTGCTGCGCGCCGCTCTCGGTGAAATACCAGCCCTGCTCTGCGCCGGCGTAGTCGTAGATGGGAACTGACGCTGTGTACACCGCCGGCTGGAGGGCATGATGACGGGCGATGACGTCACGGAAGCCCCAGGTGGGGTCGAAGCGGTAGAGCACAAGGTCGAAGCCGGCGCGCGGCCCGACCTTGTCGGCCTGGGGCGAGATGCCCAGGTGGAAAGTGGAAGCGTAGCGACCTGTAGCGCCGTCGTAGGCCAGCAGGGCGAGCTGGGGCCGGTCGAGGGGGACGGCCAGCGCGAGGCCGGGGTTGGA
>JBHHXF010000190.1:0-7049 GCA_046756905.1 Anaerolineae bacterium
GGGCGCGAACAGGCCGGCTGGCGGGGGTAGCGACGCTTTCGGTAGTGAGGGCTGGCCTCGCCAGAGCGGCGCCGGCGGCGAGCTACGCCGTCGAGCGACACACCCCGTGTCGCTCGCGGAGGCAGCTATCGAGGCTCCACTGAGCTTGCCCAAAACCCCATCATGCTGCCAGTTGCTCCTGCAATGTTCGCGCGCCGGCGTAACCGTGGTTGACCGCCCGCAGATGACCGGCCCTGTCGATCACGGCCGTCGTCGGCACCGTCATCACGCCGAACTGGTCGGCGATGGCCGGCTGCTGGAGGGCGTTGATGGAGACAACCTGCACCGCTGGCGTCATCCCCGCCAGCCGCCCCAGCGCCGGCGACTGCATCGTCTTGCACTGTCCGCAGGTGTCCGTCCAAAAGTACACCACTGCCGGCTGCCCGTTGATACCCAGCTCAGCCAGCAGACCCGCGTCCAGCGCATTCGCGACGTCCCGCAGACGGAAGCCGGCGTATGCACCAAAGGCGAACCGCGTCAGACCCAACACTATGGCAATGCAGGTGGCAATAGCCAATCGCTCAATCATCACCGCCCCCTATCGACTTGCAGTGCGCCACGAAGGCAGATGAGGCCGGATTCCGAACCGTCGCTCCAGTTGATAGTACATAAAACAGCCGGCGCAGAACCCAAGGAACAGATTGATCGCTGCCAACACCACGACGATCCATGCCAGGACCCAACCAACTGCCGGCAGATTCAGAGCCAGGAGCGCCAGGCTGCTGGCGATCATGAACACGGCCCCTACGCCCAGTGCGAATAGGTGCGCCTCCGGGTTATCGGACACAACCCGCGGGCGCAGCCAACCGCGCGGTCGGGCCACATCGGTGTAGACACGCTTAAACAGCGAAGCCGCCGGCCACAGCGTGCCAACCGTCATCACCACCGCAACAAAGGCGACCAACCACGGCACATCCAGCACGAAAGCTGCCAGCGTCAATACGATAATCGACGCCTGATTGAACTTCAAGGCTGTTTGATCTACTCGCATAAGCTTCCTCCAGATTTGAGCCGGGGTGCAGGGGTGAGTCCTTCGCCAGCCTCCCCCTTGCTCCCGCGCTCCCTGGCTCCCTGGCTCAGTACTTGGGAATGCTCGGGTCTACCTCGTCGGACCAGGCCAGGATGCCGCCTTTGAGATTCTTGAGTCGGGTGAAGCCGGCATCGCGCAGCAGGCGCAGCGCCCGCGCACTACGGGCGCCCGACCGGCAGAACAAAACGATCTCGTCGGTGGAATCCAACTCGTGCATGCGAGCCGGCAAATCACCCACGGGAATCAGCCTGGTCTTGGGGATGTCTGCTATCTCTGCCTCATGGGGTTCTCGCACGTCGATCAAAACCAGGTCCCGGCCATCACGGCTCATCTGATCGGCCAGCTCCGTCACGGTGATCTCCCACTCCGGCCCCAGCTCTTCCTCCACCTGCTCGGCGCCGATGGGCACACCACAGAACTCCTCGTAGTCGATGAGCTCATGGATCGTGGGATTATCGCCGCAGATCGGGCAGGCCGGGTCACGACGCAGCTTGAGGGTGCGCATGGACATGTCCAGCGCGTCGAACAGAAGCAGCCGGCCAATCAGAGGCTCGCCAATCCCCAGCATTAGCTTGATCACTTCCGTCGCCTGAATCGTGCCCAGGATGCCCGGCAGGATACCGAGAACACCCCCCTCGGCACAACTGGGAACTTCGCCGGGCGGTGGTGGATCGGGGTAGAGGCAACGGTAACAGGGGCCTTCTTTAGCGTAGAAAACCGACGCCTGACCTTCAAAGCGGAAGATACTGGCGTGGACATTAGGCTTTCCCAGAAGCACGCTAACATCATTGGCCAGATATCGCGTCGGGAAATTGTCCGTGCCGTCAGCGATAATGTCATAATCCCGCGCAATGTCCATCGCCGTACCTGAGTCGAAAATCGTTTCGTGCGTCACGATCTCGACATGGGGGTTGATGGCCCGCAGTTTTTCCGCCGCCGAATCCAGCTTGGGCCGGCCCACATCCGGGGTGAAATGGATGATCTGGCGCTGCAAATTGCTGAACTCCACCACGTCGAAATCCACCAAGCCTATCCGGCCTACGCCGGCAGCCGCCAGATAGATCGCCATCGGCGAGCCCAAGCCCCCCGTGCCGACGAGCAGGACACTGGCCGCCTTCAGCTTCTTCTGGCCGTCAAGCGCCACCTCCGGCATGATCAGATGCCGGCTGTACCGCCGAATTTCCTCATTGGACAGTTTAACCTCTTCGTAGTTACCCGTTATTGGCCGCATTCCCAAGCCCCCGACTGCTGTTCACTGTTCACTGTTCACTGACCACTACCCACTGACCACCGGTCTATTCCCACAAGTTCAAGCTCAAGTACTTGTTTCCGCCATCGGGAAATAGCGTGACAACCACACCATCATCGATCTCCCACGCCATCCGTAGCACACCGTGCAGGGCTGCACCGGACGAGAAACCGACAAATAAGCCGTCCTCGCGAGCCAGCCGGCGGACCGTCTGGTATGCAGCATTGGCGGACACCGGGAGATGCTGATCCGGGAAGCTGGGATCGTAGATGCCGGGTACGATGGCGGTCTCCATGTGCTTAAGCCCTTCGATCACTTCCAGTTCGTCAGCCGGTTCCACCGCTATCACCTGCACATCGGGATTCTGCTCTTTCAGATAGCGGCCAATGCCCATCAGCGTTCCAGAGGTGCCGATGCCGGCCACGAAGTGGGTAATCTGCCCGCGCGTCTGCTCCCAGATTTCAGGTCCCGTTGTTTCATAGTGAGCACGCCAGTTGGCGTCGTTGTTGTACTGATCGGCGTAGAAATATTGATCTGGATATTCGCGCGCCAGGCGGCGCGCCACACGAAGGGCTCCGTCGGAGCCTTCGAGTGGATCGGACAAGATGACCTCGGCGCCGTAGGCCCGCACGATGCGTTTGCGTTCCTCGCTGACATTCTCAGGCATGACCAGGGTTACCCTATAGCCCTTGCCGGCCCCGATGAGGGCATAGGCAATGCCCGTATTGCCCGATGTTGAGTCCAGAATTATCTTGTCGGGTGTCAGTTCACCGCGACGTTCGGCTTCCTGGATGATGCGCAACGCCGGCCGATCTTTGACGGATCCACCGGGATTGAACCACTCGGCTTTGGCATAGATCGCCACAGAAGGAGGGACCTCCTCAGCGTGGGAACAAATCCTCAGCAGAGGCGTTCCGCCAATCTGACGCAAAATACCCTGCTCCTGCGGCCAGGGGGCAATCTTTATCCTCGGGCGCTCTCTAGTCAGCGTGAGCACACTCATCGATTTCCCTTTCAACTCGCTTCCAGCTCAGATCAGGCCCCAATCACCGAAGATGTCGCCGCCCTCCATCATGCTCGGCTCCCACATCGGCTGATCCATCAGTGTGACGCGGGCCGGCCCTTTAACAGCGGCGGCCGCCTCCTGCTGGACTTGTTGGACTAGAAAACCGGCATAGGGGCAGAAAGGCGTCGTCATGATCATCTGGATTTCAGTATCATCCGGGCTATGAAACAGAATGTCCCGAATCAACCCCAGTGCCACCACATCCAGCCCCAGTTCTGGGTCCACCACCGCGCGCAGAGCCTCACGGACCCGCTCTTGCTCCGGGGTCCACGGCTTCTCGTCACCATTCGTCGATCTGTTCATCTCTTCTTGGGTCATTCACATACCTCCTCTATGGACTGAGTGTTGCTTTCTAAGAAAAGTATAGTACAAACTTAGCCAATTGAGAAGTGTACCATTACTCCCAGTCAGCTCCACCGGCCATGGCCGGAATGATCGACACTTCGGTGTTGTCGCCCACGGCGGTATCCAGCCCGTCCAGCGTGCGAATTTCCTGACCGTCCACGAACAGATTGATGAAACGTTTGATCTCTCCATCCTCAGAGACACGATCCTCAAAGCCGGGATAGTCGGTTTCAAGGCTGGCCAAGATTTCGCGGACGCTGCTGCCAGCCACCTCTACCTTGGACTGGCCATTTGTGAGCTTGCGCAGCGGTGTTGGCACAAATACGGTTGCCATTATCGAAAAATACCTCCTCTTGCGTGATTCTCAAACACCTGCCCTCAGATTTCGCTAAACAAAAAAACTCATCGCTGTGTTCCCTTCTAGAACACTTCAGCGATGAGTCCGCCGGCATGACTGCACAACAGCCATGCCCATTCTCGCATTCGACTACGATGCATCTGTCCCGTCTGTTGCTGCAAACGGGATCCCAGGCCAGACCGATGAGTTCCGTGGGTGCGGAGTCCTCATCGCTGCTTCCTCCTGAAGCTGCGGGAGCAGTGGCGGCCTGGCTCGTCCTGCTCGCTGGGCATCATTACCAGTGCGAGCAGTGGAGGCCCTAGCTACCGCCCCCGCTCAATACAGACGCATCGTACAAAAGTCATTTGTCTTCTCTTACCTCTTGCTCACTATTGTATTCAAAACCGCCGATTTGTCAAACCAGAAAAAAGTATAGCAGCCTCTGCTCAGGTTGCCTGTAAGTTAGTCTACGAGTCTATATGCTTACTCATCGAAAAGAAAAGTAGGTTCTTCGTAGTACCGTACTTCCTTGTTCTGCAACTTTTGCCGCAGCCAGGTCTGCAACCACTCGTTCTTCTCAGCTAGTGGACGGTCTTCGGCAAGGAACTCGAGGTCAATGTTGACCCGCAGAGCACGGCGCGGAATTATATGGCGGGTGACGCCCGTTGGCAGCTTGGCGCTATTGCTTGCCAGGTGCAGGATGTCGGCCGGCTGGAACGGTGGATAGACGATGGTCGCCGCGACATCATCGTAATACGTACGCAGTTCCCCGGTATCGTCCGTCTGCACCCGGTAGATCGTCGCTTCGCCCCGGTAGATGCTAGACATCTCGACCAGCAACTCGGCGTTCTGTTGGAGGTTCTGGCCGGCCTCGATGATATGCACTTCGCCTTCGCGCCCCACGACATAGGCCAATATGGCGCGTTCGTGCCACAGCCGGCGCGCCGTCTCCAGGTCCGTCGAACGCACACCAGTGCCGTGGATTGCTCGAATTGCCTCGAACAGTGCGCGGCTATCCATGCCGACCACCAGATGGTTCCACGTATCCAGCCGCACTTCACTGTAATCCACCACCTGCGCCACCGCGTCCCGAACCCCAAGGCCGGCCAATGCCGCCGTCCGGTTCGCACCGTCCAGAACCACGTAGTGGTCGGCCTCGCTCATCGGCGCCACCGCCGGCGGGTTCTTCAGCAGCCCATCCTCGTGGATACGCTGCATCAACCTTTCGATACGATGCGGATCAGTTTCCTCATGCAGCACCAGGTTCTCGACGGGCACAACCCGGAGCGCCGGCACATCTTGTAGCTTAGTCATATCCACCCCACATGCGCAACATCTTACCTCACCTTGTCAGCCAGCGAGCCCGTAGTAACGACCCTTCGGCAAGGCTCAGGACATGCTTCAGTCGTTCATTCCACCACCACAACCGCTGAAGCGGTTACTACAAACCGATCACTTCACCTTGTCAGCCAGATAGTCGATCAGGTCAATCTTGGTCAGAATCCCGTTAACCTGACCGCCATCCACGACGATGGCAACCTTCCTCTGCGAAAAAATCTCCCCCAGAACCGCCAGCGAAGTGTCTGGCTCGACGAGGGCGGTGTCGGGGTTCACAATCGGGGCGATCGTCTCACGAGCATCATGCTCGTGCTCCCCGAACAGCATGTGTTCCAGCAGATCGACCTCGGTGATGATGCCAACCAGACGGCCGTTATCCATCACTGGTAACTGCGAAATGTCATGCCGGCGCATCACCTCAATCACATCCGTCACTCGATCGTCCGGCGCAGCGGTGATCAACTGTACCAGTGGCCGAGCCCGCAGCAGGTCACGCACTCGCCCCTCGACCCACTCAGAGCCCAAAAAGCGGTTTTCCCGCATCCAGTCGTCATCGAACACCTTGCTCAGATAGCGAGACCCGGAATCGGGCAATAGCACGACCACCGTCTTGTCCGGGCCGAGGTTGTGGGCGCGAACATACTTCAGAGCTCCCGCAACCGCCGAACCGGAAGAGCCTCCGCAGAAGATACCTTCCTCGCGCACCAGCCGGCGCGCCATGCGGAACGACTCGCCATCTGTGACCTGCACGACGTCATCCACGTAGTCGAAGTGCAAAGTCGAGGGTACGAAATCCTCACCGATACCTTCGACCTTGTAGGTGTGGGCCGGCGGCAGCCGCCCGGTCTTGAAGTAGTCGCTCAGAACCGAGCCGGCAGGATCGACGCCAACGATCTGCACCTGAGGGTTTTGCTCTTTCAGATATTTTCCCACGCCGGAGATGGTGCCGCCCGTGCCCATGCCGGCCACGAACACATCCACCTGCCCACCAGTTTGACGCCAGATCTCAGGTCCGGTAGACTCGTAGTGAATCTGCGGATTTGCGGGATTGTGGTATTGATTGGCGAGGATCGCGTTGGGGGTCTCTTCAACAATCTTGCGCGCGACGCTGTAGTACGAACGAGGGTCGTCGGGCTCAACGGCTGTCGGCGTGATCACCACGCGGGCGCCAAAGGCTCGCAGCAGACGCACCTTCTCCTCGCTCATCTTGTCGGGCATGACGAACGCACAGCGATAACCCTCCAGCGCGGCCGCAATAGCCAGACCCACACCGGTATTACCCGAGGTTGCCTCGACGATAGTGCCGCCGGGTCGGAGTTCACCTAGCGCTTCGGCCTCGCGGATCATGGCGATGCCAATGCGGTCCTTTACGGAGCCGCCAGGGTTAAAGAATTCGAGCTTGGCCAGTAATCTGACCTCAAGGCGATCCACCACCCGGTTCAACCGGACGATGGGCGTCTGGCCAATCGTCTCTAGGATCGTCTTGCGTACGTCGGGCCACTGGCCGGCTGGTGACCGGGGCGTCGAGCGCCGTTGCCCGTCCATGTTCTTCCCTCCCGACCTATGAATTGAAAACGTAGCAGTAACTATCCAGCCTGCCCTCAGCCCTCAGTCCATGAATGAATTCACGGCCTGATACGAAAAA
>JBHHXF010000191.1:0-7034 GCA_046756905.1 Anaerolineae bacterium
CGGCCAGGGCGAGGGATACCTGCCCTTCATCGAGGCGCTGAGCATGCTCCTGGCCAGCAAGGACCAGAAATCGGTGCGTGAACGGGTCCTGGCTGTCGTGTCCGATACCGCCCCGTCGTGGCTGGAGGCGCTGCCGGTGGTGGGACAATCGCTGCGGGCTTCCTTCGAGACAGCCCAGGCCGTGCGAACCCATTTCGGGGAGGGGGAGACGAGACGCGTGACGGCCCCTGACCAAGAGCGAATGCTCCAGGAATACGCCGGCCTGCTAACCCGCCTGGCGCAGGATAACCCGCTCCTCCTCTTTCTCGATGACCTGCACTGGAGCGATGCTTCTTCGGTGGACCTCCTCGTCCACCTCTCGCGCCGCATCCGGGGCAACCCAATCCTCATCCTGGGCACCTACCGCCCCTCCGATGTGGACGTGGGACGCGAAGGGCAACCCCATCCCCTGCGCAAAGCTGTGCAGGATATGCGCCGCTACAACGCCTGTCAGGACGTGCCCCTGGATCGTCTGGAGCGGAGTGAATGCGCTGCCCTCATCGCCGCCGAGTTTCCCGACAACGATTTCCCCGCGTCTTTTCACGATTTCCTCTTCCGCCACAGCGGAGGCACAGCTCTCTTCATCACAGAGATGCTGCGCTTTGTGAGAGATCAGGAGTTGGTGCAGCGCCGCAATGGAGCCTGGCACCTGATGCAGCCCGTCGAGAGCATACAGCTACCCCGCAGCGTAGAGAGCATCGTGACCATGCGCATCGACCGGCTGGAAGAGGACCTGCGCCGGCCACTGCAAAGTGCCAGCGTGGAGGGCGAGCGCTTCCTGTCTACCTCTCTGGCCCATGTGTTGGACGTGGATGAGTTGTCGCTGGAGGAACGTCTCGGTGTGGCCGAGCGCGTCCATCGCTTCATCCGCACCGAGGGTGAGTTGGAGATTGGCTGGGAGTTGGCGACCATCTACGAATTCGCCCATGTGCTCTTCCAGAAGACCCTCTACGACGGCCTTCAGCCCAAGCAACGCGTCCTGCTACACCGCCGCGTCGGCCTGGCCCTGGAAGAGCTGTACGGCGAAAACGCCGATGAGATTGCCGCTCAACTGGCGGTGCACTTTAGCGAAGGCCGGCTCTTCGACAAAGCGCTCCACTATTCCCTGGTGGCCGGACGCCACGCGCAGCGCCTCTACGCCGCCCGCGAGGCCATTGCCCACTACGAGCGGGCGCAGAGGTTGCTGGAGCGGGTGGACGGCGACCGCGAGCAGCAACTCGCCATGTTTGAAGGGCTGGGCGACATGCACGCCCAGATTGCTGAGTACGATGTGGCGCTGGGCCACTACGAGCGGGCGCGGAGCCTCCTGGCCGGCCGGCCCGATGATGCATCCCAACGCCTGGCCGGCCTCTGTCGCAAGACGGCCATGCTGTACGAGCGCAAGGGGGAGTACGACACAGCGTTCGAGTGGCTGGAGCAGGGGCTGAGTACCCTGGCCGGCGACGCCACGCTGGAGACGGCGCGCATCCGCCTGGCCGGCGCTGGGGTCTACTCACGCCAGGGGCAGCACCGCCTAGCGCTGGAGTGGTGCGAGTCGGCCCTGGAGCTGGCACGACAGGGGGGCGGTCAGGCGGAACTGGCCCACGGAAGCTACCTACTGGGGACCATCCACGGGCATCTGGGCCACAGCGCCGAGGAAATTGCCTGCGCACAGCGGAGCCTGACCCTTTACGAGGAGATGGGCGATCCGGTGGGGCAGGCGCAGGCCCTCAATAATCTGGGGGTCGCCTTCATGGAAAGCGGCGATTGGGCGGCAGCGATCCGCTACTACCGGCGTGGCATCGAGATGGAGGAGAAGCTCGGTGACATGCACGGCGTGGCCAAAGTGACCAACAATCTGGGCATCGTCCTTCTGTGGCAGGGCAACCTGGACGCGGCAGTCCTGGCTTACCACGAGAGCCTGGACATCTGGGAGACCATCGGCTTCCCCATCGGTGCAGCTCTAGCCAGGTCGAACCTGGGCAAGGCCTACATCGAGCGTGGAGAATGGACCAAGGCCCTGGACTACCTGGAGCGCAGCGAGCGACTGTTCCAGGAGATCGAATCCGACCTTTTCCTTCCCGAAGTGTACCGCCGGCTGGCCGTGACCCATCTGGAACTGAGTCAGTTGGACAAGGCCCGGCAACTTGCCGAGCGGTCTGTGACCCTGGCTGACGAACTGGGCATGGGGTTGGAGAAGGGCATCAGCCTGTGCGTCATGGGGCAGGTGCACCTGGCGTGCGCAGAGTGGGACCTGGCAGAGGAGGCGCTGACGGCCAGTCGGAGCATCGTGGAGGAGCAGGGCAACCAGTACCGGGCGGCGCAGACGCTCTACCACCTGGGCCGGCTGTACCGCGCGTTGGCGGCTTTGGACGACTCCGAAGCCGTTGTGAAAGCGGAGTCTGCACTACGGAGAGCCAAGACGATCTTCGAGGTGCTAGGTGCTGAGCGGGACCTGGCTCAAATTCAGGAGGTTCTCAAATGAAACAATGGCTCGCTCATCTTAGCCTTATCTGTGTCGCCGTCGGCGTGGCGGGGCTGTTGCTGGTGCTGCTACCGCTGATGAGCACCACCCCGTCGGCGGCATCACCTGCTTTGGACGATGCCTCGTTCCGGCCAGACGCCATCTCCGGTGACCTGGACCTGGCTCAGTCGTCCCTTCCATCGTTCCTGACGTATGCGCTCGGTGACGAGCCACAGACCCTGGACATCAACCGAGCGTTTGATGCCTCTTCCTTCCTGGTGCTAAACCAACTCATGGAGGGCCTCTTCCGCTACACGGCCGACGGCAGCATCGAACCGGCCGGCGCCGAGAACTATACCGTCTCCGACGATGGGCTGGTGTACACCGTCACCCTGCGCAGCGGCGCCCTGTGGTCCGATGGCCGGCCTGTAGAGGCGCAGCACTACGTAGACAGCATCATCCGCTTCCTGGATCCGGCGACCGAGGCTCCCTATACCTTGATAATGTACGTTCTCGAAGGCGCTGAGGAATTTAATACCGGCCAGAACCCCAACCCCGAGGTCGTGGGCGTCCAGGCGCTCGACCCCCTGACCCTCAGGTTTACCCTCCGAGCGCCAGCCGCCTTCTTCCCGGCCATCATGGCGGCATGGTACACCTATCCGATCAGGTTGGATCTAGCCACCAGAGATCCCAACTGGACCGAGGCTGGGCACTTCCTGAGCAACGGTCCCTACAAGTTGAGTGTGTGGCAGCACGGCCACCTGCTGGTACTAGACAAGAACCCCCGCTATCATGGCGCATCAGCGGTCACCCTCGACCGGGTCCATTTCCGCATCATCCCCGATTTGACAGCGCAGTTGGCCGCGTATGAGGCGGGCCAGGCGGACGTCGCCAGCTTCTCAGCCGAAGCGCTGTCCCGCGTCTTGGCCGACCCGGTGCTCAGTCTGGAGTTCCAGCGGCTGCCCCGGCCGGGCTTCCATTATCTGGGCTTCAACGTCCAACGCCCGCCCTCTAATAATCCCCTGGTACGCAAGGCGTTGGCCTCGGCGGTGGATCGGAGGGCCATCCTCGACACGGTGGTTAATAGATCCTACCTACAGGACGCTACCGGTGTGATCCCGCCTGGCATCGCCGGCCATCAAGGGGAGGCCGCGGGCTTTAGCTTCGACGTGGCTGCCGCCAGGCAGTTCCTGGCCGACGCCGGCTATCCAGACGGGCAGGGATTGCCTACGCTACGACTCTACTACTACACGTCGCACCCAACCGATGACGCGTCCAACTTCTCCGAACAACTCCTTGAAGCCGTAGCCGAAGGATGGCAGACGCATCTGAACGTCAACGTGGAGTTGAGAGTTCGGCCCTGGGAGGACTACTGGAACTATCTGAATGGTTGCCGTGACAACCCCGCCGACTGCGACTACGATCTCTTCAGTCTGCGGTGGGGGTTGGACTACGGCGATGCCTTCAATGTTCTCAACGACCTCTTCCATCCCGACGCAGAGAGGAATTACACTGGTTGGGACAACGCCCGCTATCGGGAACTGATTGACCTGGCCAGGGGCGAGACGAACGAGGACCGGAGAGTGGACTACTACCAGGAGGCGGAGAAGATCCTCGTTGAGGACGATGCGGTCATCCTCCCCCTCTTCTACTTCACGAGCCCGGCTCTCATCAAGTCCTACGTGGCCTTCGAATACCCTCCGTTTGGCTCGCCCCACCTCATGAACTGGAACATTCGCGACCCCTACGAGCCCAACGACGACTGGACTCAGGCCTACACCATCACCACCGGCAGCCGGCTCGCGTACATCAGTCATGAGCGCGACGTGGACTGGTTCAAAATCTTCGTCCCCGAGCCGCGCTCTACTCTGACGGTTACTCTCGGCAGCCTGCCAGCCGACTACGACCTGGTGCTCTTCAGCGACCCGGCCCAGCCAGTGGGTGCCGGCCTCGGCGACCTCCAGGACACCGGCGCCCTCAGGTCCATCGGCGCTCTCAGGTCCATCGGCGCTCTCAGGTCCATCGGCGACTTGCCGGCCATCGCCGAGCTGATCAACAGCGGATATCTGGTGGATCTGTCCATGGGCGTGGGCCTGCAAAGCGAGCAGGTCTGGGCCGACATCCGCTACGAGACGGGCTGGTACTACCTGGCCGTCTTGGGTCACAACGGGGCCAGCAGCTCTGCTCCCTATCGACTCGATGCGGAGATCACCGTCGGCCAAGGCATCCCCACCTGCGCCATCAGCCTTCCTCATCGGCCAGGCGACGAGATGGCACCGCTGCTGGTCACCCAAACACCCCAGACCCTGATCCTGGTCAACAAGCGCCGGCTCGATGCCGCTTACGGCGAAGCCAGTACCACCGCGCTGATCGATCGGTTGACGGCCTTGGCGCGGCACGAGACCGTTCAGGGGATGATCATGCCCGTGGAGAACGACCCCGCCGTGGCCGAGGCCTCCAGCGCCTGGGACGCCAATGCCTGCGATCCCGAGGCCGCCAACGACGTCACCCAGGCGATCAAGGGAGTGGTAGACGAAGCGTTGGGAGGCCATCCCAGCCTCAAGTACATGGTCATCGTCGGCAGCGACGAGATCATCCCCTTCCGCCGGGTGCCCGACGGCGTGGCCATCTCCAACGAGCGCGCCTACCGCCGGCGCGCCGGCGTGGCCCGCCAGACCCCGCTGTACTACGCTTTGGCAGAGGGCTACACGCTGAGCGACGACTTCTACGCCGATCGCACGCCCTTTGCCTGGTTCGGGCGCGATCTGTACCTGCCTGACTACCCCATCGGCCGGCTAGTGGAAACGCCCGAGGAGATCGGCAAGCTGATCGACGTCTACCTGGCCAGCGGTGGGGAGGTAAACGCTGAGACGGGCCTAGTAGTGGGCTACGACTTCCTCACCGACAGCTCGCTGGCAATCAAGGGCACGCTGGAGAGCCAGGGCATCGCCACCAGCAGCCTCATCAGCGACGCCTGGACGGCTGACGAGTTGCGGCAGGAGCTGCTAACGAGCCGGCACGACCTGAACTCAATCAATGCCCACTTCGAGCACTGGAGGGCCTGGCCGGCGGACCTGAACAGCGGTCAGTTGACGAGCGCCGACGTTATCGGCGCCTCAGCCGACTTGAGCAGCATTCTCCTCTTCTCGGTCGGCTGTCACGCCGGCCTGAATGTTCATGACGCGTGGGGAGAGACTGGCAACGTCTTGGACTTCAGCCAGGTCTTTGCTCGCCACGGAGCCACGTGGGTGGCCAACACGGCCTACGGCTATGGCATGGATGACGCGGTGGCACTGTCGGAGCGATTGATGGACTACTTCGTCGAGGAGCTTGGCCGCGGCGAGCGCGTGGCTGTGGGCCAGGCGCTGGTGCGGGCTAAGCAGCACTACATCAACAGCACGGCCGCCGCCAGCCTGGGCCTGTATGACGAGAAGATCTTGGTCGAGGCCACCCTCTTCGGTCTGCCGATGTTCACAGTGAACGTGCCAAGTCCTGGCAGCGCGTCTGCTTCGAGCCAGGAATCTCAGACCTCGTACACCGCCTCGGAGCTGCAGACGAGCCAGAACGCCAGCCGGCGGACCGTGACCATCACGCCGGCCTTTTCAGAGGTGACGACGACCGCCGGCACGTATTTCGCCGCGAACGGGGAGGTGCAGGCCAACGGCGGCCGGCCTATCCAGCCGCGCCTTAGCCTGGACATCGGCGAGCCGAGTGCGCCGACCCGTGGCGTCCTGTTCGTCGGAGCCGACTACACCGACATCAAGGGCTTCGATCCCGTGATCGCCCGGCCGGTGACGGACACGGCCCAGACGGAGCCTGTCTTCGTTTACGAGGGTTGGTACCCACCGCAGGTCGCGACCGTGAACCGCGTCAAGCTGGACACGGGGATTCTGGAACGCTTGGTGGTCACGCCGGCTCAATACGCCAGCTCGGGCACGGAGCGGCTCTACGACTCGCTAACCTACGAGGTGTACTACTCGACCGACGAGGATGAGACAGCGCCGACGATCTGGCTGGTCGAGGCCGGGCGAGTAAGGGGGCGGGCCAGCTTCCGTGTGGACGTTACGGACAACTCGGAGATCGAGCGGGTAGTGGTCGCCTACAGTCTTCGCGATGGACGTTGGCGCAGCTTTGACCTGGCATACGATCAGGAGAGCGATCGCTGGGCAGGGGAACTGGCTCTGGCAGCCGGCGAAACTGTGGGCTATTTCGTCCAGGCGGTGGACATGGCCGGCAACGTGGCCACAAGCAACAACAAGGGACTCTTCTTCGAGCCGGTAACGTACGAAGTCCACTTGCCTTTGGTGATGAGGATCCACTAACTTTTTGCTGTTTTTGCTACCGGACACTTTTCGATTCGTGTCTAGTGAGAGGCTGCTGGCGGTTAGAAACCGCGCCTACGCTTGCGAAGTCGACCTTCGCCGACTGGGATCTAACCTGCGAAGGCAGGTTTTGCAGTCGTTGCCGCGACTTCCAGTCGCCAGGCCGCGATGCCTGAGTAGTCACTCTCAAGGTTCATAAGTCGTTTCTACGAGTCAGAGGAGGTTACGAT
>JBHHXF010000192.1:0-7031 GCA_046756905.1 Anaerolineae bacterium
CGGCAAGCCGGCGGTGTGAAACTCCTCGACGTGGAGATGGACGCCGATCACAATCGCTCGGTGATCAGCTTTGTGGGACCGCCGGCGGCGGTGGAGAAGGCAGCGTTTGCAGCCGTCCAGCGTGCCGCCGAGCTGATCGACATGGAGCAGCACGCGGGCGAGCACCCTCGCATGGGCGCCACCGATGTGGTGCCTTTCGTTCCCATCGCCGGCGTCACCATGGACGACTGCGTCGAGATGGCGCGGCGGTTGGGGCAGCGCATCGGCGAGGAACTGGAGATTCCCGTCTACCTCTACGAGGCTGCTGCCACCCGGCTCGACCGCCAGAACCTGGCCGCTGTCCGCCGGGGCGAGTACGAGGGCATCAAGGAAGCCATCCAGACAGATCCCGACCGCGCACCCGACTTCGGGCCGCGCCGGCTGGGCCGGGCCGGCGCCACGGCCGTTGGCGCTCGCCCGCCGCTCATCGCCTTCAACGTGAACCTGGGCACGGACGACATCGAGATTGCGAATCGCATCGCGCGGGCCGTGCGCCATTCCAGTGGCGGCTTACGTTATGTCAAGGCTCTGGGCTTTGAGCTGGCCGAGCGGGGCATCGTGCAGGTCTCCATGAACATGACGAACTACCAGAAGACGCCCCTGTTCCGCGTCTTCGAGATGATTCGTCGCGAGGCCCGACGGTACGGCGTTCCGGTCGTGGGCAGCGAGATCGTGGGACTCACGCCGGCGGCCGCCCTGATGGACGCCGCTGATTTCTTCTTGCAGCTTGAGGCATTCGACCCTGCGCAGCAAGTTTTGGAGAACCGGCTGGCTGAAGAGCCATCCATCATGCCTCACCCTTTCCTGGACGCTCTGGCAGCCAACACAGCGACACCCGGCGGTGGCAGCGCGGCGGCGGTGGCCGGCGCCATGGGGGCGGCGCTGGTGCACATGGTGGCCGGCCTGACCATCGGCCGCAAGAAGTACGCCGATGTCGAGGCCGATATGATCGAGGTGCGCGACCGGGCCGCCGGTCTGCAGGCACGCCTTTCGAGCCTGGCCGAAGAGGATATGGCCGCCTTCGACCGGGTGATGGCCGCCTATCGCCGGCCGAAGGAGACAGAGGCGGAAAAGGAGGCGCGCCGGTCGGCCATCCAAGAGGCCCTGCGCGGGGCCATCCGCGTCCCCATGGAGACTGCTGAGGCCGGCGTCGAGGTGCTGCGGCTGGCCCACACGGCGGCTACACACGGGAATGTGAACGCCCGCAGCGACGCAGTCACGGCCGGCCACCTGGCCCACGCAGCCGTGCGAGGCGCGATCCAGAACGTCCTCATCAACGCCGATGGCTTGAAGGACACGGCTGAAGCTGATGGGTATCGCAGCCAGATCGCGGAACTGGAGAGCGAGGCCGGCCGGCTGCTGGAGGAGATAGCGAGCCTTTGAACGCACCCCTGCCCAGCGACCTGGATGCAGCCGGCTACATCGCCCACTTCCTCAAAGAACAGGGCGTGCAGCGCGTCTTCGGGCTGCCGGGTGGTGACAACCTGCGCGTCATCGAGGCGTTGCGGCAGGCGGACATCGACTATGTCCTGGTGCACCACGAGGCAGCGGCCGCCTTCATGGCCGACGCCGACGGCCAGCTCAATGGCCGGCCTGGCGTCTGCATGGCCACGCTCGGCCCCGGCGCGGTCAACCTGCTCGACGGCGTCGCCAACAGCTTCCGCGAGCGTGCGCCGGTCCTGGCCATCACCGCCGACATCGACGCGGCCGAGCGGCCGGTGCGAACGCACCAGGAGATCGACCTCAACGCTCTCTACAGGCCGGCCACCAAGCTCAGCCTGTCACCCACTGGCGACGCGCTGCCGGAAATCTTGCCGGCTGTCTGGCGTCTGGCCATGACGCCGCCGTGGGGACCGGTACACGTCAACCTGTCGCCGGCTGAGGCAGGCCGGCCGGTGCCGATGCCGGGGTCCGAGCCTCATGCACACCACAACCAGATGCCCCATCCGCTCCCGGACCTGGCGGAAGCAGTCCAGCGCATCGCCCAGGCGGAGCGCGTCTTCATCGCGGCCGGCATCGGTGTGGAGCAGGCCGGCGCCCAGGCCGAACTGCTGGGGCTGGCCGAGGCGTGGGGAACGCCGGTCACTGTCACGCCCAAAGCGAAAGGACACTTTCCCGAAGATCATCGCCTGTTCGCCGGCACTTACGGAGCCTACGGCGACGAACCGCTGCGAGATGCCCTCAACCAGGCCGACCTGATCCTGGCTGTCGGGCTGGACGGGATCGACTTCATCAAGCCGTGGACCTTGCAGACGCCCGTCATCAGCCTGGCCCAGGCTCTCCCCGACGACCCTGCATTTCGACCCAGTCTGGTCTGCGATGGCGACCTCGGCCAAATACTGCGCGAGCTAACGCCGGCCCGGCAGGCTGATGACGCGACCTGGGCCGCAGAAATCCGCGCCGGCATCGCTGCGCGCATAGCGCCTGAGCCAGTGTCGGCAGACGGGACGGTCGCGCCCCAGATTGTTTTCCAGGCGCTCCGACACGCGTTGCCGGCCAACGGGATGGTGACGGTGGATGTCGGCGCCCACAAGCTACTCATCTTGCAGATGTGGGAGGCAACCCAGCCCAAGACCTTCTTCGTCTCGAACGGGCTGTCGGCCATGGGGTATGCACTGCCGGCGGCGATAGCCATGAAGCTGGCGCGCCCGGATGTGCCGGTGGCGGCTGTTACGGGCGACGGCGGTCTGCTGATGTATGCCGGCGAGTTGGAGACCCTGTCCCGCCTCGGCGCGCCGGTCGTCGTGCTGGTCTTGGTGGATGCATCGCTGGCGCTGATTCGTATGAAGCAGGCGGCCGCCGGCCTGCAACCGGGCTACGGCATCGATTTCGGAGAGGTGGACTACCGCGCGCTGGCCGGCGCCTTCGGCCTGGCCCATCGCCGCGTCGACATCTCCGCATCCGCCGGTGACGTCATCGACGAGGCCGTGGCGCTGGGCCGGCCGGTGCTGGTGGAGGCTCGAATCGACAAGGAGCAGTATCAGCGCTTTCACCCGCAAGTGGCTGCTGGAGCAGGTCCCAACCGGTGAGGCTGGTTGGCAGAAGCCAACTCCCCCGTTTCTTGCTAAAGTTCCAACACCGCCCCCTTGCTGGCGCTGGTCGCCATCTTAGCGTAGCGGGCCAGCCAGCCATAGTCGATCTTAGGCGCCGGCCGGCTCCATTCTTCGCGCCGGTAGGCCAGCTCATCATCGCTGACTTCAACCTCCAGCCGGCCATTCGGGATGTCGATGTTGATCATGTCGCCTGGCTCCAGCAGGGCGATGGGACCGCCGGCAGCCGCTTCGGGGCTCACGTGGCCAATGCACGCGCCTCTAGTGCCGCCAGAGAACCGGCCGTCAGTGATGAGGGCCACCGAGCTGTCCAGTCCCATGCCGGCGATGTTGCTGGTCGGGGCCAGCATCTCCTGCATACCCGGCCCGCCGGCCGGCCCCTCGTAGCGGATCACCACCACGTCTCCCGGCTTCACCTCGCCGTTCAGAATTCCTCTGTTGGCATCGTCGTGGGAATCGTAGATCACCGCCGGCCCGCGATGGGTCATCATCTCCGGGAGGACGCCGGCCGCTTTGACGACCGCGCCTTCGGGGGCCAGGTTGCCGAACAAGATCGCCAGCCCACCGGTCTCGCTGTAGGGATTCTCCAGCGGCCGAATGCAGGCCTTGTCCTGACTCTCGTGTCCGTACACGTTCTCCCCCAGGGTGTGGCCGGTCACCGTGATCTGGTCCAGGTGCAGGATGCCAGGCCGCTTGGCCAGCTCCCACAGAATCGCCGAGATACCGCCGGCCCGATCCACATCCTCGACGTGGTAATCGGAGGAGGGTGATACCTTGCAGATGCACGGTACGCGGTTCGACACCTCGTTCAGGCGCTCCAGCGGGTAGTCAACGCCGGCCTCCCGGGCCAGGGCGATGGTGTGCAACACCGTGTTGGTCGATCCCCCCATCGCCATGTCCAGCGCGAACGCGTTGTCAATGGCCTCGGCCGTCACGATCTTGCGCGGCGTCAGGTCCATGTCGATCAACTGCATCACCTGATGGGCCGCCTGGCGCGCCAATTCCTCCCTGGCAGGGTTGATCTTCCAGTGGCCATCATCGGTCGTCTCGGCTGCCAGGATCGTGCCGTTGCCGGGCAAGGCCATACCCAGGGCTTCGCACAGGCAGTTCATCGAATTCGCGGTGAACAGGCCGGCACACGATCCACAGGTGGGGCAGCCGAAATCTTCCAGCGTCTTCAGTTCGGCCTCGCTGATGTGGCCGGCCTGGTAGGCCCCCACGCCCTCGAAGACCGAGATGAGATCCACGGTCTGGCCGGCGGGAGTCTGGCCGGCGGCCATCGGCCCACCGCTCACGAAGATGGTCGGGATATCCAGGCGCATCGAGGCCATCAACATGCCTGGGATGATCTTGTCGCAGTTGGGGATGCAGATCAGCCCATCGAACCAGTGGGCGCGCACCATCGTCTCCACGCTGTCAGCGATGAGCTCGCGGCTGGCCAGCGAGTACTTCATGCCGATGTGACCCATGGCGATGCCGTCATCCACCCCGATGGTGTGGAACATGAACGGGACGCCGCCGGCCTTGCGCACCGCCTCGCGCACGACTTCTCCAAATTCCTGGAGGTGCACGTGCCCGGGGATGATGTCAGTATATGAGTTCGCAATCGCGACAAAGGGCTTGCCCATGTCCTCATCGGTCACGCCGGTGGCTTTCAGTAGCGAGCGGTGAGGCGCACGCTCAAACCCCCTCTTAATCATGTCGCTGCGCATCGTTACCTTCCTTTACGATTCTGATAGGACTTCATAAGCTGGCCGTCTCCACAAGAAAGCTGTGACGGACCAGGGTCCGTTCGGCAACGTCTTCCACCTTCGTCATCATGACCGGCGTACGTCGAAAACGCTGACGGATGCGCCGGCGCAACGCCTGGAAGTCGGTATCGTGATCCACCACTTGACCGTTGTAGATGGCAATGTATTGGCCCAGGTACCGGTCTTTCAATTCAGCGTGCTGCTGCCGGTAGAGTTCGCTTTCTTCCGAAATCTTGCGACGCTCCAGTTCCCAAAGGTAGCGACGCACAGCCTCAGTTAGTATTTCATCAATGCCGGCCTCATACTCAGAGGCGGCTTCTTCAACACGTTTGTACAATTCGGGTTCAACGACTACGGTTGGCATACTTCGCACCCCCTTTCCACAACACGCGCGTCACGCCTCAAGTCCCTCAACAACGAGGTTTCCCATCTCCTCCGTCCCCACCTGCATCATCCTGTCCGTTCCTTCAGCCCCGCTCAGGTCCGCACCGGGCACAGCCGAAGTGACAAGCATGATGTCGGCGGTGCGGTAGCCGGCCTCCAGCACGTCGGCCACAGCCTGTTCCACTTTCTCGGCCTCGTCGTTGAGACCGAGAGAGGTGCGCAGCAGCATTGCCACGCTGAGGATGGTGGCAAGGGGGTTGGCGATTCCCTGGCCGGCAATGTCCGGCGCCGATCCGTGTACCGGTTCGTACACCCCGAACCGCCGGCCACCCACGGTTCGCATCTCCCCCAGGGACGCCGATGGCAGCATCCCCATTGAACCGGTCAGCATTGATGCTTCGTCGCTCAGGATATCGCCGAAGAGGTTCTCGGTGGCGATGACATCGAAGTCGGCGGGCCGGCGAATCAGGTACATGGCCGTCGCATCGACCAGCAGGTCTTCGTACTCGACGTCTGGATAGTCGGCCGCCACTTCGTGGGCCACCTGTCGCCACAGGCGCGACGTGGCTAGCACGTTGGCTTTGTCCACAGAGGTGACTTTCTTACGGCGCTGGCGGGCCAAGTCGAAGGCCACCCGCATCAGGCGCTCAATTTCGACCTCCGTGTAAGGGCATGTGTCCACAGCGGCGCGGCCGGCGTCGGTGTCCTGCCGGCCCGATGGCTGCCCGAAGTAGATGCCGCCGGTCAACTCGCGCACGATGACCAGATCGACCCCTTCTATCACCTGCGGTTGCAAAGTGGACGCGCCGGCCAGCGCCCCATACACGCGAACGGGCCGCAGATTGGCAAACAGGTCCAGGTCCTTGCGCAGCCGCAGCAAGCCTGCCTCTGGTCGAACCGACGCGTTCGGATCGTCCCACTTAGGTCCGCCGACAGCGCCCAACAGCACTGCGTCGCTTTCGCGGCATAGCGCCAGCGTCTCATCCGGCAACGGATTGCCCGTCTCGTCAATGGCGATCCCGCCGATCAGCGCTTCGGGCAGTTCGAATTGATGTCCATATTTCTCGGCGATGGCCCGGAGTATCTTGGCTCCTTCGGCCACAACCTCGGTGCCGATCCCATCGCCTGGGAGTAGTGTGATTTTTGCTTGCAAGAATGACTCCTTAGTGCCTACCCAAGACTGTTTGTAGTGGCGGCCCTTCGACCTGCCTCAGGGCAGGCTTTGGCCGCTTCAGGAACGACTGAAGTCGTTACTACGGGGTTTTCGGATTCTTACTCGAATAGCTCCGCCACACGGACGCGGAAGCCTGGAATGACCTCCTCGCCGGACAAGTCGTCGTCCGGGCCGAGGCTGTAGGCATCCGTCAGCGAGCGATAAACTGTGACAGATTGGGCGTCTGGGTCCAGCACCCACACCAGTGGTGTTCCCCAGTCCAGAAACTCGCCGACCTTCTCCCCCAGGTCCTGAAGCTTCTGGTTGGGGGATAGGACTTCCACCGCCAAGTCCGGAGGGTATTCGGCGAAGCCCTTGGGGGGGGATCCGCCGGGGATCCGCTCCTGGCGCACAAAGGAGACATCCGGGGCCCGGATATCGCCGTTGGGCAGGCGGTAGCCGGCATTGGAGCCATACACCTGACCCAGCTTGCGAGGACGGACGAAATTGGTCAGCAGGGTAATAAGCCAACTACCGAAATACTCTTGTTCGTGGCCGGCGGGTGACACTTTGAGCACTCCTTTGACCCGTTCGTACTTGTTGCCGTCGTCTGGCAGGCGGATGAGTTCCTCGACGGTGATCGCATCGCCGGCG
>JBHHXF010000193.1:0-7017 GCA_046756905.1 Anaerolineae bacterium
CGTTTGCGTGAGACTCCGGGACCGGCCCGGGCGGCCAGGGGGTGGGAGTGGCTGTCGGTGTGGTAGTAGGCGTCGGCGTAGGCTGTTGTGAGTAGCGATAGTTGCGAGCGATGAGCGGAATGTACTGGCGGCTAGTTCCCAGCCTCTGAACTGTGAGCACGGCTGCCAGAGCGTCGAGCTTGCCGGCCCCCCACTGGCGATCTGAGCCGGCGGCCGTGGAACTGTCGTGGCGGGCCGTGCCGCCTAGAATGCTCCGCGCCGAGGCTGGATCCAGCGTGGGATCGACCTGGAGCATGAGCGCGATGACGCCGGAGACGTGGGCAGTGGAAATGCTGGTGCCCAGCCGGCCTTCGTAGCGATTGTCGGGCGCAAGCTGCCACGTGCCGGACACCGGCGCGTCAGTCGAGTGGGGCGCGAACACCCTCACGCCGGGCGCACTCACGTCGGGGCGCGGCCGGCCATCCCGCGTCGGTCCCCGGCTGCTGTGCGGATAGACGCTTCCCTCGGTGTAGGCATCACAATATCGGTAGCCATCTGCGGCTGTCCAGCAACTCTTAGTCACGTACGCACCTGCGCTAATGGCCTCGGAAGCGGTTGCCGGCTCGCGGACCGTCACGGACGGGTCGATGTAGTTACCAAAGAACGCCTTGTCATACGGCCCGTATGAGATCCACGCATCGAATCGGCCATCGAACACGCGGTCGCCGTGGAAAGCGATAGACCACCCCCCGCGCAGTGCCTGTCCGCCGGCTGCATCCAGGCGAACCTTCACCCAGTTATCACCATTGGCCGGCCATGGCGCGGAAACAGCATCCACCGTGATCTCGGTGCCGTCCGATGCACCGAAAACCTTCAGATCACCTTTCGCTACCGGGCCGAATGTCTGGCCTGTTGGGGCTGTCACAGAAGCTGAGAAGCTGTCTATGGCCTCGTACCACACGTTGATGTCGGCGTAGGCCCGTGAGTAGCCCTCGACAAAAGACAGCGGGAGGGTGATCGTGCCGTTGAATGGCACTCGGCCCGAGGCGTGCATGGCGGACTGGCCCTCGTTGCCGGCGGCCGCAGTGAAGATCACGCCGGGACCCGAAAGAGCATCCAGCGCTCGCTCGTAGTCGGCGGTGCCGTCATGGGCGCCAAAATGTGCTCCAAAGCTGTTGTTGATGACCACGGGCCGGCCCATGTTCCGCGCTTTGCTGACGATGTAGTTCCACGCCTCAATGATGCTGACAGTGTCAAGCCGGCTTTTGACAATAATCAACTCAGCGCCGGGAGCGACGCCGGTGTACTGCGCGCCAGAACCAGCGGCTACGCCGGCCACGTGTGTGCCGTGGCCGTCAGAGTCAGTCTCCGTCGGCTGGCCGGCGTTGATCTGCCAGCGTCGCCACTCTGTCCCGTAGTCGAAGCCGGCCGGCGGCAAGCCCGAGCCAGTCTGGTCCCAGATGGCGACGATCCGCGACCGGTGCCAGGCGTCCTTGAAGTCGGGATGTGACCAATCGATGCCGGTATCCACCACGCCGATAAGCACCCCTTCACCTGTGACAGGTAGACCACGGCTCTGGAGAGCCCACACGTCGTCGGCGCGAATGTCGACCACGCTACGATCGAGGGCGGTCGAGAGCGGCGCTGAGGCCGACACCGTTATGACGCCCGGAATATCGGCCACGCTTATCAGGCGGTCAATGGGCGTACGGACGGTGAGGATGGCTGGTCTCCCGTTGATGACCGTGTTGACGTGGCCGCCCAAGGCGATCACAGCCTGCGAAACGTCGCTCGTAGCCTGTAGCGTGATGGTCACGAAGGCCGGCGACTGTTCTTCTTCGAGAGCGCGTGACTTGCCCTCCATCTGGCGGAGCAGCCGGCGCAGGGTGGGATCCAGACGCGCGGAGGGAGCGCCGTCATCAGCTCCAGCCGGCGGCACCAGGATGGCGGCCAACAGCACACCAAGAGCCAAAAGCTTCGCCCAGCGACAAAGCATAATCTCTAATCTCCGATCTCTAATCTCCGCCCCCCGCCTCCCGTCCTCCGTCATCCTCGGCCGGTGGCACAGGCTGTGCCAACTCCATGGTCATCACCTCTGCCAGGGCCAGCAGACTCGGAATCGTGGCCGGCGGCACATCGGCCGTGATGACTACTACCCCGTCCTGGATCGCTGATCGTACGCGGACACCAAGCCTTTCCAGCTCATCGGTGATGTCGCTGTGGGCCTGAATCACTACTGGGACGGGGCGGAGTTGTTCGCCAACCGTATCGGGGGCTTCGAGAGCTTGCCGGCCCCGCTGCAACAGGTGCCGGCGAAGGTCCGGACCAAGCTTCCGAAAATCGTCCGGGCGTGGGGCACTGGGCGCTGGAGGCGATGAAAATGGTGCAGGCGGTGGCGGAGGCAGCGCTGTTGCACAGCCGGCAATGGTCAAACTCAGAATCAGGCACAAGAGAAATCGCATATCTTGATCGACCGCGTGAACAGTAACCAGTGATCAGTGATCAGAATCTGGCTACCGTTGACTGATCACTGATGACTGTTTACTGATCGCTGGTTACTGACCAACAGCACGGGGTTGACTCTACGACGTCCGGGTACAACCGCAGGTTCCGCCGGCGGGATAAAATCCTTGACACGCCACCTTGTTCCTGGTACAATTCCTGGTACAAATGAAACTACTCAGCCACTTCACGCGCCCGACGAATGAATTCGCGGCAATCAACCCTTCAACAAGTCCTGGGCCAGGACTCAGGACGCCGCCCTTGCGAAACCGGCCCTTCGGGCTGAGCCTCGGGGCGCCGCTTCGCAACAACAGGCGCGGTTTCCAACCAGTGGCGAGAATTCGATCATGATTGAGCTAACAGAGCGACGCAAAGACATTCTGGGGATTATAGTCCGCCAGTACATCGTGACGGCTACACCCGTCGGCTCAGCTACCATCGCTGATGTGCATGACTTGGGTGTAAGTGCGGCTACCATCCGAAATGAGATGGCTGCCTTGGAGGAGTCCGGCTATCTCACACACCCGCACACCTCGGCTGGACGAATGCCGACTATCCTGGGCTATCGCTACTTTGTCGAGCAGTTAATGGAGATGGGAAGTCTGCAGCCACATGAGAAGCGGATGATTCGCCAGAAACTGCTGTCGGTGGGTTGGGAACCGGAGGCGTGGATGCGTCTCTCTGCCTCAGTTTTGGCTCAGGTAGCACATTCCGCCTCGCTCATAACTGCGCCGAAGCCCGTCCGCAGCCAGTTCAAGCATATGGAGCTGGTAGGACTCTATGACGAGGTCGTGCTGCTTGTGCTGGTGTTGGCCGATGGGAGTGTGGAGCAGACGCGTTTCAGTTTGCCGGAGGGCCGCTCTCAGGAGGAATTGTCCGCTCTGGCTCATCGGCTAAACGAGCAACTGGCCGGCCTAGATCGACACTCCATTGCGCAGACGGACTTGCCTCAGTTGCCCTTAGTACCTCAGGTCATAAACCTGGTGGTAGAGATGATGGCTGGCTTCGACCGCCGTCACAGCGGACAAATGATCCATGCCGGCCTCGAGCACGTGCTAAGCCAGCCTGAATTCGCCAACCCGGATCGTGTCACCGACGTGGTTCAGGTCTTCGAAAGTGGCGACTCTCTCGGGTCAATCCTGGCCGATGTCGCGTGGGGCTACCGGGGTGTCCGGATCATCATCGCCGGCGAAGATCGTTGGGAGGCAATGAGCGACTACGGGCTTGTCCTCGCGGACTATGGCGCGGCCGACGCGCGAGGGGCTATCGGCGTGCTAGGGCCTGTCCGCATGCCCTACGAACGGGCAGTGTCTGCCGTCAGGTATGTGTCAGATCTGATGAGTGGGTTGTTGCGCGAGATCTACGGCGTGGCGTAAACTCAATGTTTCCCTCCGTTTGACCTGTAGGAGATGTTGGAGTACACTGAATAGAATCATGACAGCAAAACGAGATTATTACGACGTGTTGGGCGTTGGCCGAGATGCAAACAAGGACGACATCCGGCGTGCCTACCGTCAAAGAGCCCGAGAGTATCACCCTGATGTAAACAACGCACCGGACGCGGCCGATCGGTTTAGAGAGGCAAAGGAAGCCTACGAAGTTTTGTCCGACGACGAGAAGCGAGCAATGTACGATCGTTTCGGGCATAACGCGGATCAGTTCGGTCGTGGGTTCGGTGGCTTCTCCGACTTCGGTATCGACGATCTCTTCAACGAGTTCTTTGGTTTCGGGACGCGAACCCGCACGGCGGCGCGACAAGCACCGGCCCGTGGACGCGACCTGCGGGTGGAAATCACACTTGAATTCGAGGAAGCCGTTTTTGGCGCTGAGAAGGAACTGGAGATTCCTCGCTGGGAGACCTGCGATGCATGTGCCGGCAGCGGCGCGGAGCCTGGGACCAGTCCCACCACCTGTCTCCAGTGTGCCGGCGCCGGCGAAGTGAGGCGGGCCCAGCAGTCGGGACTCTTCGGCTCATTCGTAACCGTCGTCACATGCCCCAATTGCGGGGGGGCCGGCGAGGTTATACACACGCCTTGCACCAAATGTCGTGGCCGGCAACGCGTACATGCCAGCAAGACCATATCGGTCGAGATTCCCGCCGGCGTCGACGAAGGGACTCGTATCCGCCTGACTGGTGAGGGCGATGCCGGCGAACGGGGCGGACCACCGGGCAATCTGTATGTGAACATCCATGTGAATCCGCACAAATTTTTTGAGCGGCAGGACCATGACATCTATCTTGAATTGCCATTGAATGTGGCGCAAGCAGCATTGGGCGATGAAGTACAGGTCCCGACCCTGAATGGGGAAGAGGGGCTTCGGATTCCCCCTGGCACCCAGACCGGCCAGACCTTCCGCTTACGCGGCAAGGGTGTTCCTTATATTCGCCGAGATGGTCGAGGCGATCAGGTCGTTCGCGTGTTTGTCGTAACACCCACCGATCTGAATGAGCAGCAAGCACAACTTCTCCAAGAGTTATCCAAGACCCTAGGCCGAGAGGTCATTCCACAGCGCGGCAGCAGTTTCATGGATTGGCTGAAGGACGCATTCGGAGTTTGATTCATAGCCGCCAGTCTTCCGGCCGAGGAGGAGCTGACTCTGCATTGCGGTGGCTTGAGATTAGCGTACAGGCCGACGGCGAAGCGGCCGAGGCGATTGCTGAAGTCTTCAACCGCTTTGGCGAGGGCGGCGCTGTGTTTGAGACCCTGCTCCACCAGGATAACTCTGCCTACGCCGGCGAGCCGGTCGTGAGCGTGAAGACGTACTTGCCAGCCGGCGGCGGAGAGAGCGCGCCGCGCCGGCGTCAGATCGAAGAGGCTCTGTGGCACCTTTCTCAATTGTACCCAATCCCTGCCCCCACAGTCCGCGAGTTGGCCGAGGAGGACTGGGCAGAAGCCTGGAAAAAAGGCTACAGCGTCCAGCACATCGGGCAGCGCCTGGTGGTAGCCCCTTCGTGGGAGCCGTACACGCCACAGGACGATGAGATAGTCATGCGGATAGATCCGGGCATGGCCTTTGGCACCGGGCTTCATCCGACCACGAGGCTGTGTCTGATGGCTCTGGAGACATTGACCAGGGCCGGCGATCGGGTGCTGGACGTGGGCACCGGCTCCGGCATCCTCGCCATCGCTGCGGCCAAACTGGGCGCCCATCAGGTGCTCGGTGTTGATCTTGATCCGGTCGCCGTGCAAGTCGCTCGGGAAAACGTCCGACTAAACCACGTGGCCGATCAGGTCGAGATCGAAGAGGGCACACTGGAGACGCTCGATCTGAGGCCGGACTCATTGGACCGCATTGTGGTGAACATTCTCGCCGACGTCATCATCAGGTTAACACGGGCTCTAACGACCAATTTACACCCCGCCGGCATCCTCATTGCCAGCGGGATCATCGAAGAGTACGCAGATAGCGTTGTGGACGCTTTCGAATCAGCCGGTCTCCAGGTGGTGGAGCGCCGGCAAGACAAGGACTGGGTCGCGTTGATTGCCGCCCAGAATCTCTAAGGCAATATCATGCGCCGACAATTCATTCCCCCTGATTGGATCGATGTCGACAAAGTATCATTCCCGCCCGAGTTTATTCATCAACCGGCAATGCTGGGACTCGGAACCGGCGATCATCTCATCGTGCTCGACAACTCGGGTTGGGAGCACGAGGTCACTCTGACTAAGGTGGGAGATGACGTGGCCCTTGCGAAAGTGGTGAGGAAATCGCTAGCCGCTGGCGAACGCCGGACGAAGATCAGTCTCTACCAAGGTCTGGTATCCCCTGAAGGCTTCGCGGAAATCCTACGTAGTGGCACAGCTTTGGGAATTGTCGAATTCGTGCCGGTCGCCTGCGATCGGAGCGAGGTGCCCGACCTGGATACATTCGATGAGTCGATGCTGGCAAGATGGCGTGAGATGCTGCTTAATGTTGCTCAAGAAAGCGAGCGAGGCCGGCTGCCCCAAGTGCGGCCGGCCACTTTGTTCGACGCCGCTCTGGAGCGCGTCACACGCCGGGGAACCTCGCTGATCATTTGGGACGGCGCGGACAGCCAGGACATTCGCGCGGTGACGGAGGACAAGCCTTTCTCAATCCGCCTTCTCGCACCGCCGCCTGACGGATTCACGGCCCAAGAGGTTGATCGCGCTCTCCAACGGGGCGTCATCCCCGTGCGTCCGCCCTTTGATCCGGTTGGGGGGACGCCGGCCGGACTGCTAATAAGCCAGGCGATCTTTGAACAGTTGGGATAGATATGGGTGTTCAAGTGTTCAAGTAATGTTTCGTAGCCTGTTACTACTCAGCCCTCCTGATGCCGGCGGTTGAAACCGCGCCTACCATTGCGAAGCGACGTCCTGAGCTGTCATCCTGAGCTTGCCGAAGGGCTGCCGAAGGATCGCCCTTCGGCGACTGAAGCCCAATCCGCGCAGGCGGATTTCGCAAGCGTTGCCGCGAATTCATTCGCCAGGCAGGAAGTGGCTGAGTAGTAACCGTAGTCTGTAGTAACGATTTCGTAAGCGTTCAGGGAGTAGGTCAGAAACCAGGTTTTCTGGC
>JBHHXF010000194.1:0-7005 GCA_046756905.1 Anaerolineae bacterium
ACAAACCGAATCGCTTGCAGCGAACAGCGTCAGACTCACGGTGAGCGCGAGCACACAGACCGCCGGCGAGCCGGTCGGGTTGCGAGCCGAGGTGTTGGATGGCGATGGCCAGCCGGTTGGGGCCGGCATCCCCGTCAGCTTCACAACAACCTTGGGCGACATCCAACCCCCCAGCGGCGAAACCGATGTCGCCGGCGTCGTCACCGCCACGCTGACCTCCACCCGAACTGGCACAGCCATTGTGACAGCTCATGCAAGTGACGCTCAGGGGGTCGCAACCGTCCTCTTCAACCCCGGCCCACCCGAAGCGATTGGTGTCGCGGCCGACCCACCGGCCATGCCCGTCGATGGTTCCCAGTCCCAGATCATGGCTACTCTTGACGATCACTTTGGGAACCGCGTAGGAGATGGCATCACCGTGACATTCGCCAGTTCCCTGGGCGCGGTCAATCCTATGACCACCACCTCGGTAGCCGGCCGGGCCACGACAATCCTCACCTCAGGGCCTGTACATGGCCGGGCTTCAGTGACGGCTACAGTGGGATCGTACACCGGTACGACCGGTGTTGAGTTTCTGCCGGCTGACCTACGCATTTTGAGCACCCACAGCCCAACCGGCGACATTTCGCCGGGCACAACCAAGACGTACACTATCACTTTTGAGAATGCCGGCAACGCAGTGGCCAGAGATGTCGTAATCACTAACACCCTACCCGTCGGACTCACAGACACATCGTTCCAGTCGAGCGGCGCAGCCATCACAACCACGCAGGGTACAGCGTACATCTGGGAGGTCGAAGACCTCTCGCCTGGCGAAGGGGGCGCGATTGTGCTCCACGGCCGCTTCGACAGGGAATATCCGTGGTCTCCCAGTCAGTTCGTCGCCAATATCGCCAGGATTGGAAGCGCCACAGCCGAGGGCAATCGGAGCGATAACAGCACCAGTGCCGGCAACGTGGTTGTGACAGCCGACGTATTTGTCCAGACCGTTGTCGATGATTCGGGAACAGACCTTGCACCAGGCGGCAAGATCAAGTACCGGGTTTTTCTGGGCAACTACGGGCCGGCGCCGGCCCAGGGTCTCACCATCACGAGCACGCTGCCGGCTTTCACAACTTTGTGGAAGGAGACCAGCTACGAGATTCCGGGCCTCATCCACGTGTCGGGCGACGATGAACCTGTTCAGACATGGCGGTATGATGGCATCGTGACCGGCTCGAACTTCGGCAGCTTCGTCATCTGGCTGAATATCGACCCCCATGCGCCCGGTGGTGAGATGCTCCGCCATCGCATTGAGGTCAGCAGCGACACTGCCGATGGGGATCATGCCAACAACCTCCAGGTGATTGAGCGACGGCTGTCGGGCATCAATCTAGCGGTCGCGCTGAGGGGGCCGGCGACGGTTATCCCTGCCCGCATGATCACGTACACCCTACGCTACACGAACACGGGGACTCTGCCGGCTGAGGGCGTCATCCTGACGGATATCCTGCCGGCGGGCGTATCATTCATCGACGCCAGCCGGCCAGCTCGCGTGGAGCCTGACAGAATCGAATGGGACCTGGGTAGTGTGGCAGACGGCCAGTGGGGACAAATCATCGTTGTCGCTCGTGTTGGTGCAGACGTCAGGGCGGGACAGGATTTGCGAAACACTCTGGCCATCACGACCACATCAACCGAAAGCTTTACAGGTGACAACACGTCTGTGACGGATACACTGGTAGTGCCCGACGCTCCCGACAGCCTGACTCTCGATCTGGCGCCGACGACGCTGGCGGTGGGGACAACAGTGTCGCTGACAGTCGCGGTTGCGGATCAATTCGCCAATCCTATCGACGGACTGACAGTCACTTTGACTACGACCGTCGGAAGCATCACGCCGACCGTGTTGACCACACTTCAGGGCGTGGCAACGGCATCGTTCACAGCGCCCGAATCGCCGGCTGAGGGAGACATCACCGCCATGTTCGAGGACCTATCCGATGTGACCCATGTGGTGATCGAGCCAGGGCCGGCCTCGGACCTGCGGCTTGAAGCCTCGACCAGCTCATTGCCAGCCGACGGACATTCATCTACCGTCATCAGGGCATACGTCACAGATCAATTTGGTAACCCGGTGCAGGACGGCACGCGAGTGATCTTCGATGCAGATCACGGCGTGCTGTACAACGGCCAGTCGCGCCACGAGGTTGGCACCTTCGACGGAATTGCCTCCACAATTCTCACCACCGATCGCACACCCGGCAGGGCTATCATCATTGCCAGTGCCGGCACAGCTTCGGCAGAAATCGCCATTGAGTTCGTGGAGGTTCCGTTGTACAAGATCTATCTGCCATTCGTTAAACGCAACGAGCCTGCTTCTGAAACTGCTCAGGTGCCTTAGGAAGGCGACTGAAAGTCGCTGCAACGCCTGCGCAGTCCCCCTTCGCAGACTGATTCTATGAGTGCTTTTCAGAATCGGTGTTTGAGACTTGCCCCTCCTACCCAGCGTAGAGTTATTTAAGCGCCGGCTGTTGCGAGGCAACACAGAATGTGATAAGATTGGGGCATTCGTACACCCGGGACATGGGAATGGGCTGCGGGAGACTGCCAGGAAAAGCCGAATGGTCGTACCTATCCTGACAACTAAACTGAACATCCCCCTCGTCCGGTTTGATCCTTCGACTCCACTCAAGACAAAACTGGTGTCACGTCCGCGTTTGATCGACCGACTGAACGCCGGCCTGCACTGTAAACTCACCCTCGTCTCGGCTCCGGCCGGCTTCGGCAAGACAACGCTGCTCAGCGAATGGGCTAGCAATTGCGATCGGCCCGTCGCCTGGGTCTCGCTGGACCCGGGCGATAACGATCCGGTCCGTTTTTGGGCATACTTCGTCACTGCCCTACAGACTATTGACACCACGGTCGGCGAATCAGTTTTAGCGGCGCTACAATCTAACAGAATTCCCACCGCCGATGCGCCCCCAATCGAGGTGCTTCTCACTGGCTTGATCAACGAAATAAGCGAAATGGCCGGCCCACCTGTGACGGGCCCCCTTCGACAAGCTCAGGACGATGCTTCGACAGGCCCCTCGACAAGCTTGGGGGGGACCTCAGGACGTCGTTCAGGGCGTAGCTTCGCCCTTGTCCTTGATGACTACCACCTGATAACAGATCAACGGATACATGATGCTGTCGTTTTTTTGCTGGACAATCTGCCACCGCAGGCGCACTTGATCCTGGCGAGTCGGTCGGACCCGCCGTGGCCACTCGCGCGCATGCGAGTACGCGGTGAAATGACCGAGATACGCGCCAACAACCTGCGCTTCACCCCCGCAGAAGCTGCAACCTTTCTAAATGACGTCGCGGGACTGGGGCTATCGGTAGAGGATGTGGCGACGTTGGATGCCCGGACTGAGGGATGGATCACCGGCCTGCAACTCGCGGCCCTCTCAATGCAAGGCCGGCGAGATGTGACGGCCTTTATCCAGGCTCTCAGCGGCAGCCACCGTTTCATTCTGGACTACCTGGTGGAAGAGGTTCTCGATAGGCAGTCCGACGACGTTCAGGAATTCCTGCTGATGACATCCGTCCTGGATCGGATGACTGCACCACTGTGCGATGCGGTGACGGGTCGGGATGATGGCCATGCGATCCTACAAAAGTTGGAACAGGCTAACCTGTTTCTGATGCTGCTGGACGACGAACGGCGCTGGTATCGGTATCACCATCTTTTTGCCGACTTGCTGCGCAGCCGGCTGGAACAGAGTTTGCCTGGACAGGCGCCCGTTTTGCACCGCCGGGCAAGCGACTGGTACGAACAGCACGGGCTGATCGCCGAAGCGGTGGGGCATGCGTTGGCCGGCGGTGATGTGGATCGGGTAGCCCGTCTGGTTGAAAGAAACGCACTGGCTACGATCTACCACGGACGGTTAGCGACTCTGGTGAGTTGGCTGGACGCGCTGCCCGACGAAGTGGTGCGCTCCCGACCCTGGCTGTCGGTTGCCTATGCCTGGGCATTAGCGGGCGCCGGCCACTTCGAGGCTGTCGAGCGCCGGCTGCTCGATGTAGAGCGAGCGCTTGATCGATCTCGACTCGATACTTCAGCGGGATCTACAAGCTCAGAGCAGGAATCGGCAGTCAAACCCCGACAGTCCGAAATAGAGGGCCATCTGCTCGCCCTCCGCGCCTACACTAGTGCCATCAGGGCCGATATACTCCATGCCTCTGACCTTGCTCGTGCGGCGTTAGCTTGCTTGCCCAAAGAAGACCCGACTGTGCGTGGTTT
This sequence comes from Anaerolineae bacterium, assembly GCA_046756905.1. Lineage (GTDB taxonomy): Bacteria > Chloroflexota > Anaerolineae > Epilineales > JAANWY01 > JBHHTZ01. The sequence goes on from JBHHXF010000194.1 coordinate 4,268, forward strand.
TACGACGTTGCTGCTGGGTTCGTTGCTCCGATGGAGCGGTGATTTCGAGGGAGCGACCAGGATTTGGTCAGATGCGATAGCCACCAGTGCAGCCGCCAACGACACGCACGCCGCTGTCATCACGCGCAGCACCCTGGCTGCATTGCAGATCGAGCGGGGACAACTCCATGCGGCAGCAGAAACGTGCCGGGAGGCGCTTGGGCTCGCCAGAGAATATGCCCGGCAGCGAGGGCGGCAGTTGGCAGTCATCGCGCCCACGTATGCCCGTATGAGCACCATACTGCGCGAGTGGAATGACCTGGCAGGTGCGCTTGACCATGCCCGGGAGGCCCTGAAACTCAGCCGGCAGGGGGGGCAGGCTGAAAGCTTGACGACTGCCTACGGTACGCTCGCGGAAGCACTCCAGGCGAGTGGAGATGCAGCCGGTGCGCTCAACGCAGTCCGGGAGGCGAGTCAGATCGCACGCAGCCTGTCACCCTGGTACGGCGCTCAGGTCGCGGCACAGCAGGCACAACTGTCGCTGGAACAGGGTAATCTGGCGGCGGCCTTGCGTTGGGCGAAGGCGAGCGATCTGGATGTTGACGACGATCCCAGCTTTCTGGGCTACGAGGGGCACCTAACTTTGGCCCGGGTGCTAATTGCCCAGGCACAGCGCAAACCCGAAGGATCGGGCGCCCCGAAGCGCTCGCTAAGTGAAGCACTGGGATTGCTCACACGCCTGCTCAGAATGGCAGAGACGGCCGGAGCGATGGGCCGTGTCATCGAGACGCTTGCCCTCCAGGCAACGGCCCTGCGAGCGCAGGGCGAGGATGACCAGGCTCTAGCCGCGTTGGAGCGCGCCCTCTCCGTCGCAGAGCCAGAGGGATATGTGCGGACCTTCATCACCGAGGGCCGGCCCATGGCTGATCTACTCCGGCAGGCGGCCGCCCGAGGCATTCGATCAGACTATGTGAGTAGACTTTTAGAGGCATTTAGGTTGGAAGACGAAAGACAACGCCCTGATTTCCTGCCTGAGGTGGCAGAAGGATTGCAGGTTAAAGGCCCCTCCGTCCAGCGGACTAGTCTCCCATCGTCCCCCTTGGTTGAGCCACTCAGCGAGCGCGAGTTGGAGGTGCTGCGATTCTTGACATCTCACTTGTCGACAACGGAAATAGCTGAGCATCTGTACATCTCGACGCACACAGTTCGATCTCACGTCAAGAACATTTACAGCAAGCTTGGCGTTCACAGCCGGCTCGAGGCTGTGGCGCGCGCAAGAGAGCTGAATCTGTTGTAGATAGCTACCCCGCGCCACGATTCCACATCCCTTGCCTATCAGGCGGAGGGGTGTTCTTCCCCACAATCACCTATCTCAATCCCCTACTTTAGGGGATGACAACTCACCCAGTTCATGGTTATACTTTGCACGATTGAAGAAACCAGGTTCTTGCCTGGTGGGCAGACAGGGCGTCAATCATAGTGCACTCTGACGCTCGGAAGAGCAGGTCTCTTCGACAAGAATCTGGTTTCCAATCACGAATATGGCAGGTGTGCCACAGGGAGATACGATTCATGACCCACGGGCGCGAGTTTGACAATCCGGCAGTTTATCGAATCAAGGTGAGAGGCCATCTCGGCCAGAAATGGTCGGAGTGGTTTGACGGGTTCACAATCATTCCCCAAGCCGATGACGAAACCCTGCTAGTAGGCCCGGTCGCAGATCAGGCCGGCTTGCATGGTCTGCTGGCCAAGATCCGTGATCTGGGCCTGCCGCTGCTGTCAGTCAAACGAGTGGAAAAGAACAACTACTGATCTGGCCTGATTGAAGATTCAACTGATGGCTCATAGGTTGGGACAGGAGCGCATGAAACATGAGTGCTCCACCCCATCAAGGAATAAAACCAAGCGCCGTAGGGCAAGTTGGCATCTTACCCTACGAGCCATCTTCGGAGTAGACTACTTTGGGTCTGCGTTTGAAAACTGAGCTGCACCTAATACAAGGAGAATCATCATGACTACACTAGAGTCGAGAGTTGCTGTGATATCAGACCACCACGAATCGCCTTCTCCTGCAAAGTGGTTGGCTATGCCCAAGCTCGCTTTTCTAATCGCATTAGTATTGTTCACGCTGATGACGGGTGAAATCGGCGCGCAACCGCCCGACCCGCCGCTGGCCCCGAACCCGCTCCTCTGGGTCAGACCTCAGCCAGATGTGGGTCCGGTATCCATCGTCGAGCGCGAGCGCGCACTCTCCAAGCTGGGGAACTTCCTTCAGGCCGTGCCCCTACGGCAGGACCCGTTCGCGACGATTGACGCCTGTGTCCAGCAGGAGATGGCGCAACTGGATGTGCCCGGGACCGCCATCGCCATCGCGCTTGACGGAGAGATGGTGTATGAGCGCGGCTACGGGGTGAAGCACCGCGAAGAAGGCGGCGCAGTGGACAGCAACACCCTGTTCCGGATCGGGTCGACCACCAAGATGATGACTGCGGCTGCGGTGATGCAGCAGGTGGACCGGGGGGCGGTTGATCTGCAGGCGCCCGTCACCGACTACGTACCGGAATTCGACGTATCTGGCCCCTGGCCGGCCTCCGACATGTCTGTGTGGAATCTGCTGACCCACAGCACCGGCTTCCCGGACAGGCTCTTCTTTACAGACATCGACGGCCCGAGGACTGAAAGCGCGCTCACCGAGTGGGCCGGCGATCAGTCCGAGGTCCGGCTCTACGCGCCGCCGGGCTCCTTCTGGAACTACAGCA
>JBHHXF010000195.1:0-6995 GCA_046756905.1 Anaerolineae bacterium
CACCCCACGATCACCTTGGCCGGCGCGAACATGCTGCCGATAGCCCCTCCCACGTTTTGCGCCCCCAGGATGACAACGGCGTTCAGCCCGATAATCTCGGCGGTGTGCAGTTGAAGCGGCGCGAACACCACGTTCGAGTTGGTGTTGCTGCCGGTCATGAAAGCTCCCAGAGCGCCGATGAACGGCGCGATGAGCGGGAAGGCTCCACCCACAGTCCGACTCAGGCCCTGGGCCAGCGTGAAAGTCATGCCACTATCGGCCATGAACAGCGCCATGCCGACCAGGGATGCGATCCCGACAGTTGATTTGACGGACCCTCGGATCGTGCCGGCGACGATGCGCCCCAACGCCCCCGGCTTGTAGCATCCCAGACGGCGGTAGATCAAATACGAAAGGACACAGGTGTAGACCAGCACCGCGCCGGCATGGCCGAAAACGCTGATGCTGCGTCCGGCGCCGGCGGCGTTCGCCCATCCCAGCGCGGTCTGCGTCTGGGGGAAGTGTACGACGAGTCTAACTCGATTCAGCAGCGCGTGAATCGGGGGGATAAGCTGAGCCAGGACGATCAGGACCAGCAGCACGAGGTAGGCCGACAGCGCCGTAGGTAGGCTTAAAGGATTGGTGTAGTTGTTCGCCCGCTGGTGGTTGGCGGCGCGCTCTTCGTCCGTGCCCTGATACATGCGCAGACGAGCCAGGCCGGCCACGACGATGAGGCCGACCAGGCCGGCAATGAAGGAGGCCAGATTCCACAGGCCGTTCGTCGCCATGAGGTACTGCACGGCTGCCATCACGCCACCGACGACGAGGACCGCCGGCAGGCTATGGCGCAGCGACGACAACCCCCGGTACAGGTAGGCCGGCGCCAGCCCGCACGGAATGGCCGCGATCCCCAGCATCACTGCCGACCAGGGCGCCAATGTCGGGCCGTCCAGGCCAGTCACGGCCATCATGGCGAAGAACGAGGAGGCCACGCTGCCAAAAGTGACGGCCCACGAATGCCCCACGCTGGTTGCGACCACGCTGGTCACGGCTGGAAAACCCAGGCCGATGAGTAGCGGTGCAACGACGGCGATGGGCACGCCGAAACCGGTGACGCCCTGGAGAAACGATGAGAACACCCAGCTTAGAATCAGGAGCTGCATGGTGCGGTCGGCCGTCAGGCGGGCGACGCCCATGCTGATGACTTCCAGCGCGCCGGCCTCGTTCACCACATGGTATAGGGCCAGGGCGAACCAGATGATGTAGAGGACGTACAGGCTGAGGAGCAGGCTCTTGATCTGGCTATAGAACAGGAGCTTCGGGCCAGCGCCAAAGAACAGGCCAGCCACGACCAGGGCAGCCAGCCAGCCAACGGGGCCGGCCTTCGACCCACCCCAGCGCCGACCGACCATGAGGATCAGAACGACGAGGATTGGCGAGAGGGCCAGGAGCCAGGTGAGCGGGGTGATTGGCAGCGATGTGAGGCTCATTCACTCCTTGTTTGGTTACTGCTCAGCCACCCTTGCGAAGGTTCGAAGTAGTTTTGCCGATAGAGTGGGTCTCGGCTTGCGACGTAACTGCCAGTCCAGAATATGCATGTGAACCTTCGCAAGGGTTCGTATGCCTGAGTAGTAACCTTGTCTGTTTCAATAGGGGCGCTTCACGATTAAGTCTGGGATCATCTCGAAATGGCGGACGTTGGCAGTTGCCCGGTCATTGGCGAGTCCACTGTCGGGCGCGCAGGCTCTCAAGCCACTCTCGTGATGTTTGACCACGCATATCTTCGCGGTCAGCCCACATCCCAAAGTATTCAGCGTCTCGCACAGATCGTCCCGAGTCGGCTGACGAGCTACTCAGGGTGGCCACTTGACTCCGAAGAGCGGTCATTTCCGCAATGAGCCGATCAATCTCCTCGATAATACGCTGAATTCGAAGGGGCTCCTCAAGGGTCCTAACGTGAATCCTCCTGACACATTTCCCGCCACTTTGATTCAATTATACCGTGCAATTGGATGGGCGACAAGTTGTCACCCGGCTATCATTCAATCGGAACAACGTTCTCTCGACTCACTTCTCGCCGAACGCCACGAATACGCTGACACTGGCAATCTCGTCACCGCCACTTGATTGCGCACAGCAATCCTCGCCGGAACAGTCCACCACCACATTCTTGAGCCCGGCTGCCAAGAACCATTGCTCTACCTGCTCGCGCTTGAACCCCATCCAGCGATCGTGGTGTTCGTGCCGCAGGAATTCAAACTCATGTTCGTCCATATCTGTGATGACCAGCTTGCCGCCTGGTCTCAAGATTCGCGCCATTTCCTTGATCGCCTCGCCCGGCATCTCCACGTGGTGCAGGTACATGTTGGCAAAGGCGTAGTCAACGGCTCCGTCGGGCATCGGCAGGTTGCCCGCCTCCCCCACCCGGTAGGCGATCCCCTCAACGCTGGCAAACTTCTGGCGCATCTCGGCCAGCATCGCTTCGGACTGGTCCACAGCAATCACCCGCAAGCCGTTGCGCACCAGCCCGGCGGTGATGAAGCCCGTACCGGCTCCGATGTCGGCGGCAAGCTGGCCGGCCTGCACGCCGGCCATAGCCAGGGCCTTCTCCCTCACCGCCTCCGAGAAGAAGCCTTCCCGCAGCTCATCCCACTGCTCAGCTACTTGGTCGAAGTACGCCTTACTGCCCATAACTTCCCTCTGCTCCTCTGAATCCCTGAGTTCCACCGACATCATCCAAGCAAGCGTTCAGGGGGTAATTCGCGGAGCATCCCGAGTAGGCCTCGACTCCGTTCGCAGCTACTCGGGATGCTCATACCAAGCCCTCGTCTTGAGGTGGTCGAAGGGATTGACGAGGAGCTGGTCTTCATATCCCCTGAACAGCCCTCTGAGTTCCCCTGAGTTCCCCCGAGCTACCCGTTTTCCGCCGTCTTAAGAATCTTCCCCGGATTCAGAATCCCCTTCGGGTCCAACGCCTGCTTGATCTGCCGCATCACCGTCAGGCTCTCGCCGTGCTCGGCCGCCATGTACTTCCGTTTGCCGACACCCACCCCGTGCTCGCCGGTGGCCGTACCGCCCAGCTCCAGGGCGTAGCCGACCAGGTCCGCGTTGAACTCCTGCGCTCGGGCGACAGAGGCGGGGTCGTCCGGGACGTAGGCCGGCGTGACGTGCAGGTTGCCGTCGCCGGCGTGCCCCAGGCTGTAGCATGGCAACCGATATGAATCCGCCCACTCCCGCGCACGCGTTACCAGGGCGGGGTACGCGGAGATGGGAACTGCTACATCGAGGATCACGAAGTCGTAGGCGGGGTTGGCGCGGACCAACGTTTCGTAGGCGTGGTGTCGTGCGTGCCACAACTTCCGGCGCGCATCGGGACCGAAGCCAGCCTGGAAGCTGGCGCAGTCGTTGTCGGTGCAGATCGCCTGCACCAGCTTGAGCTCCTCCTCCAGTGCGGCCTGTGTCGCGGCGTGAAATTCCATGAACAGGATTGGGCTTTCAGGCAGGCCGACCTCTTCTTCGGCATTGAGCAGCGTGACCATGTTGGTGTCCAGCAGCTCCAGGGCTGCCGGCGACAGACCGCTGCCCATGATTTCGTACACCGCCTGCGCGGCCGCATCGACGGTGTCGAAGGCGGCTACGCCGGCGCTGAATTGGTCCGGCAAGGGCCACAGCTTTAATGTGGCCTCGGTCACGATGCCCAGAGTGCCCTCAGAGCCAGTGAAGAGGTGGACCAGGTCGTAGCCGGAGGAGCTTTTGTGGGCATGCGTGCCACAGTGAATGATCCGGCCGTCGGCCAGAACGACCTCCAGACCGAGCACGTTCTCGCGAGTGGCGCCGTACTTCACCGTGCGGATGCCGGCGGCGTTGTTGGCCACCATCCCCCCGATGCTGGCGTTAGCCCCTGGATCGGGCGGGTAGAACAGGCCGCGGCGCGCCAGCTTCTCGTTCATGTCCTTGTACAGGACGCCTGGCTGGACCGTCACCTGGAAGTCGGCGGCGTCGATAGACAGGATCTGGTTCATCCGCCGGAAGTCCATGACGATGCCGCCAAACAGGGGGACGGGGTTGCCCTCCAGGCTCGTGCCGGCGCCCCAGGCTGTCACCGGAATGCGTCTCTCGTTGGCGTGATGCAGGATGGCGCTTACCTGGGCGGTCGTTTCGGGCCACACGACAACGTCAGGCAGATGGGCTTCGTGGAATGACTGGTCGCGCGAGTGCTGCTCACGATCAGCATGTGTCGTCGAGACCCAGTCTGCACCTACGACGTCGCGCAGGAAAACGAGATCGCCATCGGAAAGATGATCATAGCTCATCGTGGGGTACCTCCACACTGCGAGATGATTAGGGTGCAGTTTGCTACTCAGGCCAGGAACGCGAGCACCCTGAGTAGCTGCGAACGCAGTGAAGCAGCGTATCGGAGGGTGCGGGTTATGGCGTACGATTCGTCGGGCTAAGCCGCACCCTTCGATACGCCTTCGCTCCGCTCGGCTACTCAGGGTGCTTGGTCCTGAGTAGTAACCAGACCCAGATGATTATGAGCCTGGACCCATTGTAGCACATGGTTGCGGTGGAGTCGAGCCGCCGTGCTGTTCACGCTATCGAAGCCAGGAGGCCCCGGACTATGGGCTCTGTTCTCTGTTGTGATGTTGATGGACGTGTCGGATCTTCGGAGCCTCTCGCCAGTAGGTCGGGTGGCTGCAAACTTCGCACACCGTCAACTCAGATAGGCGGTCAAGATATTCCAATACCGTGGCAACGACGGTGGCGTGGCTCCAGGTCAGCGGGCTGACGGATAGCGGCTCGTTGGTATAGGGATTAACCTGCTCGGCCAGGACGCCGCTGGTCAGCGCCCGGTCGGCGACCCAGTTCAGCATCTCCAGGGCCGGCGCCAGGTCGTCCTCGCTCAACGCTCTGGCGATGTGCCACTGTGCCTGCCAGAGGGTGCAGATGAACCACGGATTGCCCGGCACGCGCTCGATATCCTGACTGATCTGATGGTAGTAGTCGTTTTCGTAACGCGCCATGCCTCCGACGTCGGTCTTCACCCACAATCGGTCGCGGATGGCCTGCATGGTCGAGACGATGCGCGGGTGGTCGGGTGGATACATGCCAAAGTAGAACAGGCCGTACATGCTGGACTCCATCGCCCAGTCGATCTCCAGGCTGCCGTCCTCACCGAAATTGATCATGCGCACGAAGCGGCCGGCCTCATCGCTCCACAGATACCTGTCAGTTGCCGCTCGGATCTCCTGAGCCGCGGTCTGGTATTTGGCGGCCAGAGAGTCTTCGCCGAAGGCTGCGGCGAAATTGTGGGCTGCCATGAGGCCGGCATACGTGGCCGCCACGGTGAAAGCATGGATACCCCACCGCTCCTCCCACAGATCGTGAGATGGCTTGGGGAGCCCGTTCTCCAGCCGGAAATCGACCATGAAATCTGCCGCGGCGATGATCAGGCGGCGGTACAGAGGCTTGATGAACTCGATGTCGCGGAACCTGTCGAAGTGGTGCCACAGCGCCCAGATGACCAGCCCGGTCTCGTCCTCCTGAATTGGCAACTGCTTCTCCCCATCAGCATACCAGGGATGCCACGAACTGGCCAGTGTGCCATCAGGGTTGTACTTGTGCAGGAAGTAGCCCTCTTTGGTGATCACATCGGCGCAGAAGTTGTAGAACTGCTGAGTGACGGCGCTGTAGCCGGCCAGGTCCAGACTGTGGGCCACTAACGCACCATCGCGCGGCCACATGTAGCTGTAGGTGTCGCGGGCAAAGCGGGTGATGTCATAGTCGTTGGCAGCGATAATGGCTCCGTGGTTATCGATCTGGGTGCGGACGACCAACAGGCTGCGCTTGTACAGATCGACAATGCGCTCCGGCAGTTCGTGGAAGTTGGTTGCTTCCTTGTTGACCCACAACCGCCAGTACGCGGCTGTTCGGTCGATAAAGAACTCGGGGCCGCGTTGTCGCACCCGCCGGTTGATGCGGGTCACTTCCTCGAAATCCTTGCCGATAGCCATCCAGTAGTACGTCGTTGCCTCACCGCTGGCCGGCACCGTCATGTGGAGAGCGATGGTGGAATCCACCGACCCCTGGGCGATGGGGTTGCGCCCCAGTTCGCCATCCTCCGCGTCGCGGAAGGTGCCTTCCTGGCCGTGGAGTTCCTTGGTGCCGGTCGCCCAGCTCGCGATGCCTTCCTTCTCAGCGCCGGCCGGCCACCCGTTGACCATGAACCACCGGTCGGCCTTATAGTGCAGCATCGCCCGCCGCTCCGGCTCGTAGTAGGCCGTGTCACCCACTTCCGATTCGGAGATGTGGAAGTCGTGGTGGAAGAAGAGGCGCACCTGGCGCACCGTATCCCGCTCGTTGTGGATCGTGACACGGCGCAGATACAGGTTCTCGTGAAAGTCCACTGCGTCGCAGCATTCCAGGGTGAGTCCCAAGTCGGGGTGGCGCAGTCGTACGCGGGTGACCAGGGTGTCCGGTTCGTAGCGCAGTTCACGCTCCCAGCCGGCGTCGTGTACCCAGCGGAAATCGCCGTCGGCCCACACGCCGAAGTGGAAAGGGTGGCCGGCGGTGTGGTTCTCCTTGCCGACGTACGGGTAGTACAGATCGCGCAACTGACAGTCTTTGTCAAAGTTGATCAGCAGACAGCCGTTGCCGACCGGGATGTCACGTGGCATGTAGTGGCCTCCGAGAAGTTAGAGCGATGTCCTCCCTCATTTCATCGCGTATGCGCGCTGATGTGGCCCTACGGTCAAGAAGACGACGGTTTCATCGGGAAGGTCTTCGCCATCCTTGTCGCAGAAGCAGTACTCGCACTCCGGCACGCGCCGGCATTCTTCGCAGATGACGAAGATGATACGGAAATTGCGGTCAACGCGCGCACTGCGACAACCGCGTAGATCCAGTTTGCCGCTCATATCACCCAGGAGTTTGGTGAACTGTTCCTCGTATACAGCGCCGTAGTTACTCACCCCACACCTCTTCGTGTGAGTATAGTCTTATCTTACCCTGTTCCT
>JBHHXF010000196.1:0-6991 GCA_046756905.1 Anaerolineae bacterium
GAAAAAAGAAATTAATTGTGAATAGTGAATTGCGAATGGTGAATTTTTTTCATTCACAATTCACCATTTACAATTTACCATTCACAATTATAGACAATCTTTTAACCTATGGCCGGAAAATTGGCTGAGTAGGTTCGCCGGTCGGCCAGGCCCCGAACCAGGTCAAAATCTCGTCTGGCGGTTTGAGTTGCTCCCACTCGGCTATGAACTCATCGTAGGGTTTGCCGCGCTGGAGTCGGCTCTGGCGCTCGGCCTCGCGTAGCTCCTGGGTAGCCTCGAGGTTCACTTCTTCACCGTCTGCCGAGACAGCCACTTTGTAAATATTCTCCGCAACCCAGGGGGAAATCTTATGCGCCCTGAGATCGTCTAACACTGTCTCCGGGTCGCGCTCGACCGGGTCGCCATAACCGGCCCCGCCGGTGGCAAAACTGACAGTGATGACATCGCCGTCAGCTACCGGGCGAACCGCTCGCCCAAAGAATTCCGAGGCCCAATCGCCTTCAATGGAGCGGTTACGCAGAATGTCGTGCAGATCAAGCGTAATGTCGTCGCCGCTTTGTAATTTCTCCAGAATATCTGCGTTGGCGATGCTGATGCCAGGCACTGTGCAGGGGGCGTAACCCCCAAAGAGCGGCTGTGGCGTTTGTATCTTGCTGTTGTCGGAGATCGAGGCGAAAAAGAGCGCCGGCACTTTGTGGTAGCCGACCCAGAGCTGGGTGGTGCCCACGCCGCCCCGGTGCAATCCGTGCCCGCAACTGTCCTGCCAGTGTTGCGAGAAGGGAATGAATAGCGGAAACTCATTCTCCAGCGACTCGACGTCGGGGGCGCGGCCGTAAACGCACCAGGGAAAGCCGAAGGCATCGATGCCGTCTTCCGTAGCTCGCCCGCCCTGGCCCTCGGTGTTCAGGGAGTAGGCCAGCATGTCGGCAAAGGGCAAGCCCCACTGCGTGAGGCCGGCGATGATCAGCGCGTTGCCCGCGTTACCATGCGAGGCCGTGACCTGGCGCCAATCACCGGTAGAAAACATCGCTTTGGCGAAGCAATTATGGACCGCGCTCATGGCGCCGGTGGCGATCATAACGGCGTTACTGGTGGCCGCCCGGGCATCCGGGTTCAGGCAGATACCGGGTGGAAAGTGAAAATCAATGGGGGCGAAGGTAGCGCTGCTGATGGGCAGGTCGTGAAAGATGTATTCGTAGATGTAATTGGAAACGTGACCAACAGCCGATTGAGCATGGGTGTTGTAAGAAGAGAGATTCTCGGGCGAGGTGCCGGAGAAGTCAAACGTCAGTTGATCGCCTTCCTTGCGGATGGTCAGGAAGCAAGAGCGTACCAACCCCTGGTTGACTCCCACGGCGTCGCTGAAATGGACACTGCGGTAGGCCCCGTCGGGCCAGGAAGCGATGCGACTACGCGCGCCTTGCTCGGCTGTTTCAAGCATCCTGCGCAGCAAACCCACCACAAAATCGGGACCGTGCCGGTCGCACATCTCGATAATGCGCTTACGCGCCCGTTCGCAGCCGGCAACCCGCGCCTTCAAATCAATAATGAACATCTGCGGGGCCCGGATGCCGTAGGCGGCCACCATCTCCAGAATATCCTCGCGCAGGATGCCGTTTTCACCAATTTTCATCGGCGGCATATTCATACCCTCTTCAAAGCGCGACGTGGCGCTGACCGGCATCCCGCCCGGTTCGATGGCCCCGGTCTCGGTGGTGTGGACGGCTGCGCCGGTCCAGGCGATAAGCTTGCCCTCGTAAAAGACAGGCATCATCGCCACCTGATCCGGGTTGTGAATGCCGCCGTACAGGGCGTCGTTGGTGTACCAGATGTCACCATCCTTGATGCCGGGATTCTCGGCATAGTTGTTCAGGATAAATTTAATCAGAATCGGCTGGATGATAGCGTGCAGGTAAGTACCGCACGAAGCATTGGCCAGGTCGCCAGCAGCCGTGAAGAGGGCGACCATTGAGTCGCCGGCGATGCCGATAGAGCTGCGCGACGAGCGCATAAAGACTTCCATTGCTTCATCGAGCAAGTCATTGGTACGCTGCACGCCGATTTCATATTGACCCGCCCCGACGAGTTTGACACATTCCTGTTCGTAGCTGGCGGCTGGCTCAGGTTTCAGCCACTTCAGCTTCTGTTCAAGTGTGGGGATTGGCATTGCGTTACCTCCTTGTAAATAAATCGGATTATGTCACTCTGAGCGACAGTGAAGAGTCTCCATGCGGAGTCTGCCAGGAGATTCTTCGCCTTCGGCTCAGAATGACATTTTCATCATCCTTACTCCAACACCCCCAGTTCGTGTTGGTTAATGGAATAGACCAGGCCGGGGGGGATGACGATCGTCGTATACGGCGTTTCTACCAGGCCCGGTCCCTCTATCACGTTGCCGGGGCGTAGCGCATCGCCATTGTAGACCCTGGTTTCGCGCAAGTCGCCATTCTCGGGCCAGTAAGCCAAGCGAGTGTCGCGTAGAGCGTGGGCCGGGTCGGGGTCCTCCAGGAGGTGGGTTGGCAGGCCAAGCTCGGGTGTGGGGACGATCGCCTTCAGCACGAAGTTGTCCACGTAAACACCTCCGGCCGGATTGACCACCAACTGGCTGAAGGTCTGGGCAAACTCGCGCTCAAACTGGTCGTAGATGGCCTGGGCCTGGGGCTCGCCGTGGATGAATAGCTCAGGTGACGAGGCGCGTTTGACCTGCACTTGCCCGCCGTAAAGCATATCCAGTTCCAACTGGAAGATGGCCTGGTCTGCATCGAATCCTTCGCCCGCTAAATCGAGCCTGGCCGCCTCCATCAATGAGGTGACGACCTGGTTAAACTGGTCATAATCGATTACCAGCTTTTGGGTGACAGGCTCCATAAACATCATGCGCCTGGAATACTCGTAGACGTGCATGTTGTCCATGATGGATGAGCCAAGCGCGCAGAAGACAGGCGAGAGGGGGAAGATGATGGCTCGCTTGAGGTCCTGCCGGTAGCCGGCCACGTGGGTCGGGCCACCGCCGCCGAGGGCGAAAAGAATGAAGTCTTCGGGGTCATAGCCCCGCAAGTGAACCTCTTTACGGATGGCCGAGGCCATGTTGCCCTCCGCCACCTGCCGGATCAGCCAGGCCGCCTCATGCAGGCTGATGTTCAGCGGCGCAGCTATCTGCTGCTCGATGGCTTGTTCGGCCTTGGCTTTGTCCAGCTTCATCCTGCCCCCGTAGTAATAATCGGGGTCAATGTAGCCCAGGACCACATCGGCGTCGGTCACCGTCGGCTTGGCCCCACCCAGGTTGTAGCAGACCGGGCCGGGCATCGAACCGGCGCTCTGCGGGCCAACTTCCAGCCGGTTGCCGAGTAGATGGTTGATCCAGGCAATCGAGCCGCCCCCCGCGCCGATGGACAGAGTTTGCAACATAGTGATACCCACCATCCAGCGGTCAATGATGGGCCGGAACTCGTAGTTGCGCACATCATCCTCCACGATCAGCCCAATATCGAAGCTGGTACCACCCACGTCGGTGGTGACCACGTTGTGGAAGCCAAGTTGCCTGGCCACGTGCTGGGCGCCGATCAGACCGGCTATCGGGCCGCCGTTGTAGGTGCGGCTGGCGGTCGTCTTGAAAATCTCGGCGATGCCGCCGGTGTTGTGGATCATCTGGAAGGAGCCTCGATAGCCTTTGTCCCGGAGCTTGTCCCACATAGCCGACAGTTCAATCTGCATCGCCCGGTGCAAATAGGCGTCCAGGATGGCGGTCATAGTGCGCTCGTATTCGCCGAGCTTGCCCAACACCTCGCTGGAGAGCACAACGGGCATGTAGCCGATGTGGTAATCTTTATACTCCTCGCGGATAATCTCCTTGATGCGCTGCTCATGGGCCGGATTGATGAAAGACCACAACAATGAGATAACAAAGCCACGCGCGCCGTTGTCCACCAATTGGCGCACCTTAGCTCGCACATCCGCCTCATCCAGGGGACGGACCACCCGGCCCGCGGAGTCTATGCGCTCACGAACACCGACGATCAAATCGGGGGGGATGATCGGAGTCGGCTTGGCCTGAACCGCCAAATTGCGCCGTTCGGCGACGCGGGTGCCATCCACCCACTGGGCGCCCCGGCCAATCAAGATAGCGTCCTGGTGCCCTTCGGTGGTGATCAGACCCAGGCGCGGGCCAGTCCGCTCGATGAGCCGGTTCATAGCGATAGTGGTCGAGTAGCGGATGATTTCGGCTTCGCGCAACAGTTCTTCAGCCGAGCGGCCAACAGACTTGGCGGCCTCTTCAATCACATTTAGAAAACAAACCGATAGGTCGTAAGGGGTTGTGGGCGATTTGGCGGGGATGATGCTGCCGTTTTGGGTCAACACCAGGTCCGTAAAGGTTCCGCCGACGTCAATATCAATGCTGTTCATGCTGGCACCTCCAGATGTCCATCGCGAATCACTAACTCCTGGCGTTCCAGGCGCCTTTTGAGGCTATCTATGTCTACTTCCATATCGTGGGTCAGGGGGTGGCCGGGTGGCAAGTATTCTGTCTCGATCTGCACTCCGCAGTTGGGGCAATAGAACTCCACAATGCGGATCCACTCAGGGTCCGGGGCAAAGGTGAAATCGCCCTCGATTAGCGGTTGGTGAACCTGGCGCGGATCGCGGTTGTAAATCAAACAACCCTTTTTATAGTTCTCACGGGCGCTGATGAGGGCGTGGTCGCAGCGATTGCAGCGCCACATTTCGGCAATCAAGTCCAGGTCAAGGCTTTCGGTCATCCGGACGCGCATGCTAGCGGTCATCCTAACTCTCCTTTCCAGTCATAAATATAATGCGGATTAAAATTCGCACTCCTTTAATTTGGGTATCCGTGACCAGGAGTGCAGATTTCAATCTGCCTTTCTGGTTAAATGCCCGTTGGCAAATTCATCTTTGCCCAATTGCCATCCTGGTCCCACCAGGTAGGTGGTGCTGGCCCCCTCGATGACGGCCGGGCCGGACACGATATTACCCGGCGTCAGGTCTGCCCAATTGTAGATGGCCGTCTCCATAGACGCGCCGTTCCAGTGGAGGGGGCGACTCCCGATCCGGGCAGCCGAAGCATCGACGCTGCCCAGGCTGGCGGCCTCTGGTTCATAGCTGCCGACTGCGTAAGTTGCTCGTAAGCGGGCCAATTCAATGGTACCGTTGACCCCGGCATCTTTCAGAGCCACGGCATCCAGGCCCGTCCTGCCCACTCCGCGAAGCGAAGCCGAAGAGCTGCCGTTTGTGGCAACTAATGGCATAGAAGTCGTAACTACTTCGCCCGAAGCAGTTTTTACATCAAGGTCCAGCGCCAACTGAACCTGGGACGGGTCAAGCCCTTCACCTTCCATATCTCGCATTGCTTCATGACGCATAGCGATAAGAGCTTGATTGAGTTTAGCCAGGCCATCTTCATCCGGGCTGACCATAAGCGCGTGTTCGTAAACGTGCATAATGTCGGCCAGAGAGGAGCCAAGCACGCTAAAGACCGAACCGAGGTCAAAAACGTAGGCCGATTCCAGGCCGACTTGTTCAGCCACGCCTGTGGCGAAGATGGCCCCATTGCCACCATAGGCGAACAGAGTGCAGTCTGCCGCCGGCTGACCGGCTTGGCCAAGTCGGTCTTTGATACTTTCAGCCACCATGTCGAAAGCGCAATGAACAATTTTTGTAGCGGCTTCTTCTACGGCGACTCCCAGGGGGCCGGCCACGTGCGTTTGAATGGCTTCGCGAGCACTATCAACACTCAGAAAACGGGTACCACCCAGGAAGTTGTCGGGATTTAGATACCCCAGCACCAGGGCGGCATCTGTGAAGGTCGCTTCTGTGCCGCCCAAATCGTAGCAGGCCGGACCGGGATAGGCGCCCATACTCTCCGGCCCCAGCCGAACCTCATCGTCGGCGTCAACATGAGCCACACTGCCTCCCCCAAGGGCAATCGAAAAGACATCAGGCACAGGCGTTTTGAGTGGAATACCAAACACGTCAGGTTCGTAATTGAGGGTTGGTGCGCCATTTGTCACCGGGCTGATCTTGGTCGTAGTGCCACCAACATCAAGGGCAATGACCTGATCCTGCCGGTAGCGGCGGGCAAAGTTGGCGCTGGCGAAAAGTCCCATCGTTGGGCCGGACTCGATGGTGTCAACGGCCCTGGTTTTGGCTACCCGGGCTACGCCACCGTTCTGGTGGCCGATGAGAAGCTGGCGCTTCCAGCCAAATTCGTCCCGCAACTTGTCCTCGGCTTTGAACAGGGTGTCGGCCAGTGGTCCGTGGACGTAGGCGTTAATCAGGGCATAGTGGGTGCGGGTCATATCGTCGGGATGTTTACAGATGTCGCTGCCCAACAGCACCGGCACAGCTCCCAGGTAATGGTCGGGATATTGGCGCTCAATAGTTTCCTTTAGCCGGGTCTCATCTGACGCATCGTTGAAAGCCCCCGCCAGGCTAATACAGACCCGGCGCACGCCACGTTCCAACAGACTTTTGACCAGGCCGAGCACTGCTTGTTGGTCTACCGGCTGCGGCAGGCCGATGACATTATCTGCGCCCAGGAGTTCCAGGGCCGAACCACTGCCATTGCCATCGTAGAGATCGTGCTCGTGACCGCCGGAAACAAAAAGGCCCAGTCGCGGTCCCCGTTGCTCCGCCAACACATTGGTGGTAATCGTTGTGGACCAACGAATAAGCTGCGTCCGGGCCAGGAGCGAAGCCAAATCGTCAAAGCCCAGTTGGTCTGCGCCGGCTTGAAGACAGTCCAGGAAACAAACGGTCAGATCATGGGGTGTCGTGTCAACCTTCACCGAGGCAAGTTGTTGGCCATCACCAAACAACCCATCGGTCAGGGTTCCGCCGACATCTATGTCAATTGTGTACATAGCGGCTATAACCTCCTTGTTATGGAATGAGAATTTAATAACTTACTCAATTCGCCAGGAGATTGGAGATTGCAGGCTAATAATCTCCTAATTTCCCAATCTCCAATCTCCCA
>JBHHXF010000197.1:0-6983 GCA_046756905.1 Anaerolineae bacterium
AGCCATCTAGCCATCTAGCTATCCCCCATCCCCTGCTCCAGACCCACAACCTCAGCCCGGTACGCCTGTTCAAACGCCGCCATGGCCCGTGCCAACAGCGTGCCCACGGACCCAGGAGCCACGCCGATAGCATCGGCCAACTCGCGGTAGGTTAGGCCGGCATGTCGCAACAGCAACAACTTAGCCTGGCGAGGTGGCAGGCCGGCCAGGACCCGCCGCACAGCCTCCCGCTCATCTCGCCGCAAAGCGGCCTCGGCCGGGTCAAGGGGCGAGTCGCTTATGGCTGTAGCCTGGTGGGCCGCCGCTGCGATACGTTGTTCTCGACGCCGGCGACCTCGCAGCGCGTTAAGGCCTAGATTCGTGGCCACGCGATACAGCCAGGCTCGCATGTTGCGTTCACGATCCACCGGGAACCGCTGACGATACAGGCGGAGAAACGTCTCCTGAGCCAGATCCTCCGCCTCCTGCCGGGAACCGACGATGCGAAAGAGCAGTCGATAGACCTCGTCGTAGTGGGCCAGGAAAAGGGCCTCGAATTCAGCTTCGTCAGGCGACTCCAAGGCGACTCTACCAAGTAAGGCGTCAGTGGTCACGCTCGGGACCTCGCGCTGGAATACATCTCACTTATACAACACCACAGGACGGCAAAATGTGACAATTAGCGAGCAACGCTCACGTTTCACGTTTTACGTTTCACACATGATAGCATATAATCCGGCCATGGTCGAGAGGAGTGCAGGCGGTCACTCTGCCTGGATGGTGCACTTGCGGGCCGATCCGGTGCCGTGGCTACTGGAGCCGGCCAACCCATCAGCGCGCTACCTCACGTTGCGGCATGTGCTAGGCCGGCCGGAAGAGGACCCGCACGTCGTCCATGCGCGGGCCGGTATCCTCCAGACCGAGCCGGCGGCCTCAATCTTAGCCGCCCAGTGGCCCGCCGGCTACTGGGTCACGCCCGACCGTGGCTATACGCCACGCTATCGCTCCACGGTCTGGCAGATCGCGTTTCTTGCCCAACTCGGCGCGCCCCGCGATGTGCGAATTGAGCACGCCTGCGAGTTCGTGTGGCAGCACAGCCGGCGTGATGACGGTCTCTTCACACCGCACAAGCGGCCGCGACTGGTAGACCTGGTGAACCTGAATGGCAACCTGCTGTGGACGCTGACTCATTTCGGTTATGCCGGCGATCCGCGGATAGGACAGGTGCTCGATGCTTTGGCCGGCCTGGATCTGGCGCAACTGTTTCGCGCCGGCGATGTCGCCGCAGTCGTCAAACTGTCGCGGGGCCTTCAGGCATGCTCGGATGGTCTAAACTCTGTGCTGCGCTCGTTTATGTCCGAGGCTGAAAAGTTTCTCGTCAAGCGCCTGCCGCCAGCGCCCGGCAACCAGCGGCTCGAACTCAGGTTTCCACTGGCCGAGCAGACCGATCTCCTTGAGATGTTGATTATACTTAGCGGAATGGGAGTTGTCGACGATTCACGCTTAACCGCCGCGATTGAGCTGATCGTCTCGGGGCAGGATCAGAGTGGGCGCTGGCCAATCGAGGCTATTCCAGGCAAGATGTGGGCTTCGTTTGGCGAGCTGGGTTGCGTCAACAAGTGGGTGACCGTCCGAGCTCTACGGGCTTTGCGGGCGTTGAGTGGGGTGGAGTAGGCGATGGCCGGCCTTTTCATCGCAGGATTCAGCGCCCGTCTCTTCGCCCGCCTTGGTCGAGATGCGCCCGACCTGTTCAAGATGGCCGATCCCGAATATCGCCGGCACACGGGGGAACTGAACACCATCCCTCGCTACGTGCACGGGACCTGCCGTGCTTTCACCCACATGGCGCCCATGCCGATGGTGGGCACATTTGTGTGGCGGGAGCTACATCGCGACCCGACGCAGCCTATAGTGGTAGTGGGTCACAGTTTCGGCGGCGCGACGGCGCTGGGTGTAGCCGAGTATCTCAACCACTTTGCTCGCCACGTGGCTGCCGTACCTGGCCTTCAGGCGTTGATGCGCCTACAAATGTCCCGAAGGGGAGTTAGCGAACCTCGCTTTCCTTCATCAATTTCCGTGGATTTGCTGGTGCTCATCGACAGCGCCAGCCGGCGGCGACACCCGGCTATTCCGAGCAATGTGAAGCGGACCGTGAACCTATTCGCGACAGATCCCATGCCGTTCTGGCTGGAGCGCTTCCTAACGCGTGTCACCTTTGTGCCAGGCGCGGAGAACATTGCTCTTCATGGTGAACATGGTGTGGTTGATCGGGATGGAGCGGCTTTCTATGCCGGCCATTACTCGGAGCCCCTGCTACGTTCGGATGAACGCGACTGGTACCCCAGGTATGCCGGCTGGGACGCGTGGGATTTCGTCACACACTTTGCTCACAAGCTACCGGACGTTGGGGCTAATGCAGCCGTCTTCGAGTAGCCGGGCTTCGCACTTGACTTAAGGCCCTCCATGTAAGGGGTATCCACCTCGCATACTCTAATCTCTTGACGACAACGTGAAGAGCCAAAGATGATGATACCCTTTCATGGAGAGAGGTCAATTCGAATGAAGTCACGTAATATCCTTCTTGCTATTCTGATGTTTGCCATCATCCTGGGGACCGGCCTGGTCGGCCTGTCGTATGAACACAACCGGAGTTCGGAGGTTGCAGCGCTTCCGGCATCGGCCATTGTGGGAGAGGAAGTTGGCCGCAGCAGAATCCGTCTGTTTGCCGACCCGAGGAAATCGACTCTGCTGTACGAGATTGATGGAGCACGCGTCTATCGGGGGACCAGGTCTCGGGGCCGATCGATCCTGTACTTCGATGGCCGGCGCATTTTCCGTGGCGCCAATCGAACGGGTGACATCCTATACACGGTGTCAGGCAATCGCATCTACGCTGGCCCCAATACAACAGGCCGGCTGGTCTACACAATCAGTCGCGGCCGTGTTTTCAGGGGGCACACGAACGGATCTATCCTGTACACCATTCGAGGAGATCGCCTGTTTCGTGGTCCCAACACAAGGGGAAGAATCGTGTTCGAGGCCAACCGGAACCTGACGGGATCTGTTCAGTTCTTGCTGCCGATCCTGGCGGAGCAAAACTTCTAGCTCCGGCGAACGGGATGTGGGTCACGCCTCGCAACGGAATTACGAAGGCCGGCGAACCGTCGCCGGCCTTCGTTCGTGTTAGCTCTCCACTGTCAGTTAGAAAATCGCCATTGCTAGCTTTGAGCGGTATTCCTGCACCAGCCGGCTCTCCTCGCCAAGAATATTGAAAACGGAGAGCATAGCCCGGCGCGCGGCATCATCACGGAAAACCCGGTTGTGCTTCACAATAGCCAGCAGATGGCGGAGTGCGTCCTCGTAGTGGCCTTCGGCGGCCAGCGCCATGGCAACTCCGTAGCGCGCCGCTGCGTTGTCGGGATTGGCTGCCAGTTCATCGCGGCAGTTCGCAAGTCCGCCGCAGGCTTCCGCCTCGCGCCGGAATTCGATCTGTGCCAGTAACTTCTCAGCCTCGGGTCGTATGGATTCGTGGCGCGGGATGCGGGCCAGCGTATCGGCCGCACCGTCGAGCTGACCCTGCGCAAATAGCACACGACCCAGACCCAGAAGCGCTCCGGTGTGATGCGGTTCGTCGGCCAGAATCTGGCGATAGAGAGCCTCCGCCTGCTCCAGCCGGCCGGCAAGCTCAGCGGCTTCCGCTTCTCTGACTCGCTGGTCGGCCTTGCCGGGCGCGAGACCCTGGATGAACTGCCGAACCCTCGGCTCTGGCTGTGCGCCAACAAACTCATCGGCCACCAGACCATCGACGAAAGCCTTGACAGCCGGAATGCCCTGCACGCCGTAGCGCATAGCGAGCTGAGGGTTTTGATCCACATCAACCTTGGCGAGCACCCAGTCGCCGTTTGCCTCGCCGGCCAGGCGCTCCAGAACCGGACCGAGCATCCGGCACGGGCCGCACCAGGCTGCCCAGAAGTCCACGATGACCGGCACTTCCCGCGATCGCTCAATTACATCGGCTTGAAATGTATGTTCCGAAACCTCAACTACGTTGTTCTTCGTTGCTACACTCATCAACAACTCCTACATCCTTGGAATAGCAGTCAGTCGATAGAATTGTAGACAAAACGCTGGATTTTGCAAGTTGGGGCCGCTATGTGTGAGCGAATCAAATTTCGCCTTGAGCGAAGAATGGCCTTATGGTATAATTGCCCTGCTGACACAATGACTCAAGCCATTTGCTGGTTCCCAACGTATGACAGATGAAACGCCACAGCAACTGACACATCTCGACTCGTCCGGGCGAGCGCGGATGGTGGATGTTGGGGACAAGCCTGACACAGAGCGCATAGCGGTTGCTAAGGGCAGAATCACAATGCAGCCGGCCACTCTCGAAACCATCCAGAAGGGGGGCATCGAGAAGGGGGACGTCTTGGCCGTCGCTCAAGTGGCGGGCATCCTGGGCGCCAAAAAGACCCACGAGCTGATTCCGATGTGTCACCCCCTCCTTTTGACCCACATTGGCCTCCGGTTCGATGTCAAACCAGACGATCATGCCATCGAGATTACCGCAACAGTGAAAACCACCGGCAAGACAGGGGTCGAAATGGAAGCTCTCACTGCTGTGAACGTCGCGGCGTTGACCATCTACGACATGGCAAAGGCGATTGATCGGGGAATGCGCATCCAGGATGTGCGCCTCATTCGCAAGACAGGCGGCAAGAGCGGCGACATCATCCTTGAGCCCCGCGCTGACGCTCAAGGTAAACCCCACATTGAAGACCGCTGAAGATCTCCCGAAGGGAAAGAGTAATGCCCGAGTTTTCGTGTACTGTTTGCGGCAAGACAGAGCCTATTGATACTGACAGATGGCACTGTGAGTGCGGCGGCGTCTTCGAAATGACAGGTCTGCCAGCCTTCGACCGCGACGCGATCATCATCGCAGATCACAGTCTATGGCGCTATCGACACCTGTTCCCTTTTGAAAACACCGAGCAAATCGTGTCCATGGGCGAGGGCTTGACTCCGGTGGTGGAGACGAATATCTACGGAATAACGATCCAGGCGAAAGTCGAGTACATGTCCCCGACAGGCTCGTACAAAGACCGTGGCACCTCGGTGTTGGTGAGCTATCTCCAACACTTTGGGCAGCACAGACCGGTGGTCGAAGACTCATCAGGCAACGCCGGCGCCAGCCTGGCTGCATACGCAGCGCGCATTGGCCTAAAGGCCCGCGTCTTCGTGCCGGCCGATGCCTCTGGCCCCAAACTCAACCAGATTGCCACCTACGGCGCCGAGTTGAACCCGATCGAGGGGCCACGCTCGGCCGCCGCAGAAGCTGCACACGAGGCTGCCAAGAAGGGTTACTATGCCAGCCACATCTTCAATCCGTTGTTCATGACCGGCCTGCGAACTTTCGCCTACGAAGTGGTTGAACAGCTCGGTTGGACGGCCCCAGAAAACCTAGTCTTTCCAGTGGGTCACGGCACATTCCTGCTGGCCACCTACCGGGCTTTTCAGGAGATGTTGGCGGCCGAAGCCATCGAGCACATGCCGCGCTTCTTTGCGGTACAAGCGCGGTCATGCGATCCCATCTTTCAAGCTTTTCGCCGTGGCTTCGAAGACGTCAAACCTTTGGTCCCTGGCCCCACAATCGCGGAGGGCATTCGGATTGCGCATCCGCCGCGCGGCCGACAGGTGCTCGAAGCCCTTCGCGATTCCGGCGGCACTGCACTGACCGTCACCGACCGAGAGATCCTGCGTGCACAGCGGGCCATGGCGCGGCTGGGCCTGTTCATCGAACCGACATCAGCCGTTGCCATTGCCGGCCTGCGCAAGCTGGACAAGATGCTCGAAAGTGACAACATCACCGTTGTACCATTGACAGGTAGTGGATTGAAAGTATCGGCAACACTATGACCCGCGAAGAGATTCGGTTGACGCAGCTTGCCAAGTGTACCGGATGAGCTGGCAAGATGGGGCCTGTTCCCCTGGCGTACGTGTTGCGCCCCCTGATTGAAACCTTTGACTCCGACAAGTATCCAGAACTGCTCGTAGGTCTGGGCCTGAGCGACGATGCGGCGGTCTATCGACTCAATGGCGAGCAGGCCATCATCCAAACCACCGATTTCTTCCCCCCAGTGGTAGATGATGCGTATTCTTTCGGTGCGATTGCGGCTGCCAATGCCATGAGCGATGTCTATGCTATGGGGGGGCAGGTATTGCTGGCGCTGAACATCGCCGGCTTCCCCGACGACATGCCGCTGGACATCATCCGGGATGTGTTTCGGGGTGGAGCTGACAAGGTGGCCGAGGCCGGCGCGATCATCGCTGGCGGGCACACAGTACAGGACGACGAGCCGAAATATGGTCTGGCCGTCACCGGCGCCGTTCACCCCGATCGGATTATTACCAAATCCAAAGCCGAGGCCGGCGATCAGCTCGTCTTGACGAAACCGTTGGGGATCGGTATCATCACTACTGCGCTGCGCAACGGGGCGGCCAACAGCACACACATCGACTCCGTCGTTGACGTCATGATGACTCTGAACAAGGCTGCGGCCGAGGCGATGCAGGAGATCGGCGTACACGCGGCCACAGACATCACGGGCTATGGCTTGCTGGGACACGGCCTGGAGATGGCCCAGAATAGCGGTGTCGGGCTGCGCTTCTGTGTGGAGAGTCTACCGGTTCTGGAAGGCGCTCGTTATTATGCCCAGGCCGGCCACGTGGCCGGCGGTGCGTCGCGCAACGAGCAATTCGTGGAGCCGCACCTCCGAACCTACACGGAGTTGGACGAGACAACTCGTCAGCTCGTGCTGGACCCGCAGACCTCTGGCGGTCTGCTGATTGTCGTGGCGCCAGGTCGATTGGAGGCGCTGATGGAAGCCCTCGAACAGCGCGCTGTGACTGCGTGGCACGTCGGCGAGGTCGTCGAGAGCGAAGACATCCAGGTCGTATGATCGAACTGTCGGATACGACGTAACTACCCAGCCCGCCGTGACGAG